>CAZFTZ010000381.1:0-10061 GCA_964521875.1 uncultured Cellulomonas sp.
ATCTCGTCACCCACCCGGCGGAACTCCCCCGACGCCTCGGCGGTGCCCGAGCCGGCGACGTTCCAGACGACGCCGTCGTACCGGTCGAACGTCGCCAGCCGGATGCGCGCGCCCTCCGGAAGGCCGGACACCGTGAACAGCACCGTGTCGTCCTGCTTGACGTACTGCCGGAACGCGGCGAGCGGGCTCGGGTAGTCGTCCGGGTCCCAGGGGGGCGTGATGCGCTCGCGCAGCACGAACCGTGGCACGCCCTCGGTCGCCGCGGGCGCTCCCGCCAGGCCGGCGCCCACGGCGACAACGGCGACCACGACGGTCGCCAGCGCTCGCTGCGCGCGCAGCCGCCCCGCCCGCCACGACGCCCACCCGCCGAGCAGCACGGCGAGCGCGGTGCCCTCCAGCGACGGGGCGACCGGCGGGGTGCGGGTGCCGAGCAGCGCACCGGCCAGCGCGACGACGAGCGGGACCGCCGCGGCCAGTGCCGCGACCTTCGACGAGCGGGGCCGCAGCGCGAGCGTCACCGCGACGGCGGAGCCGACGAGGGCGAGCAGCAGCATCGCGACCAGCACGGTGCCGGCCGAGCCGATCGGCGGCTGGAGCGTCAGCACCTGCTTCCAGCACGACGCCGCGGCGCGGGCCAGGGCCGGGACCGTGCCGGTACCCGGCAGCACGCGGGCGACGGTGGTGCCGCCTGCGGCGAGCGCGCCGCCGGCGACCAGGTAGCCGACCACGAGCGCACCAACGACACCGAGGCCGGACCAGGCCCGGAGCGCACCCACCGCGGCGACGCCGCCACCGATCAGCAGCCCGCCGACGAGCGCGGGGACGGCGGCAGTCCTGCCGTAGACCGGCAGCAGCGGCGAGAGGGCCAGCACCAGGCCGGCCGTCAGGCACGTGACGTCCACCGTGGCGCGCCAACCACGTCGTGGGCCGGCCGGCACGCCGGACGGCTCTGTCGCGACGCGCACCGCGCCGGTCGCCGGGTCGAGTCGGCGCCGGAGCACCGAGCCGAGCGCGCGGAGCCCGCCTGCGGCCGCCGACCCGCTCCGCTCCTCGTCGGCCACCGGTAGGCCGAGCGACGCCGTCAGCCCGGGCGCCGCGGGCACCCCCAGCGGGTCGCGGGCGTAGGAGTCGACGTCTCCGGCGGTGAGAGTGGCGGCGCGGCCGGCCGCAGCCGGGGTTGCGGGCCGCGCACCGGCGAGCATGGCCAGACGGTCCCGGGCAGACCTCGCCGCAGAGGCGGCACCGACGTCGTCCACCGCCGGCCGGTCGCCGCTGCGCCTCCGGGGTGGCTCGGCAGGCCGGCCCGCGCCGCGTCTGCCCAGCGGCGTCGCCGCGGCATCCTTCGCCATGCGCCCCGCGGTCCGGTCCGCGCCGGCATGGCGGCCGAACGGGAGCCTCACGGCAGCACCGCCCGGCGCAGCAGCCGCGGCAGGTCGTCGAGAGAGCCGAGCGTCGCCAGCGTCAGCAGGCCCTTGGTCCGTGCTCCGAGCGCGGCTCCCGGCTCGCAGCGCACGACGAGCGTGCGAGCCCCGGCCGGCACGTGCTGCGCGCCGAGCCGCAGGTCGCCCTCGTCGGGCACGGCCCCGGTGACGAGCACCGCGAGCGAGACGTCCGGCGCCTCCCGCGCCACCCGCCGGCCGAGCAGGTGGACACCGGCGCCCGCGGCAGCGACGACGAACGCCGAGCAGTCGTCGAGCAGCACCGGCGGCGACGCGACGCGCAGCCGTCCCGGCCCGGCGAGCACGCTGACCTCGCGCTGGTCCCGGATCGCCTGCACGCCCAGCGAGGCGACGATGGACACCGCCAGCTCGAGGTCGTCCTCGCCCCCGTAGTCCGCCGCGGAGTCGGCGAGCACCAGGGCGGTCAGCGTGCGCCGGGTGTCCTCGAACTGCTTGACCATCAACGTGTCCCGGCGCGCGGTGGTGCGCCAGTGGATGTACCGCCGGTCGTCGCCGGCGACGTAGTCGCGCAGCGCGTGGAAGCTGAGGTCGGTGTCGCTGAGCTCGCGTGCCGTCTGCCCCTCGAGGTCGCGCAGCAGGCCGGCACCCGCGCCCGCGAGCGCGACGACGCGCGGGTGGACGTACAGCTCCTCCGGACCGGTCCAGCGCACGGTCCGGCGCGCCAGGCCCAGCGGGTCGCCGCGCCAGGACCGCACCGGGCCGACGACGACGACCGAGCGTCGCTGCGTGGGCACGGCGAACAGCTCGTCGTGCCGGGCACCGGGCGCCAGCGACGGCACCGCCAGCTCGGCCACCGCGCGCCCGACCGGCAGCTCCAGCCGTGACGGCAGCGACCGGCGGTGCGCGGCGTTCGCCACCTCGAGCCGGCCGACGGCGCGCTCGCCCACGGTGACCCGGCGTTCGGCGAGGTCGAGCGTGACGGCGTACCGGGCCCGGCCGAGCGTCATCGCCAGCGAGACGGCGAGCACGCCCGCCGCCGCGGCACCGAACGCGGCGGCCTCCCCCCAGCCGAGCATGCGCCCGACGAGCAGCCCGGCGACCGCCGCCACCACGACGGCCCAGCCGAGCTGCGACACCTTCACGTCAGTAGACCCGCAACGCGGGAGGCGCGACCTCGTCGAGCACGCGGTCCAGGACGTGCGCGGCGGTGACCCCGGCGAACTCGGCCTCCGCGTCCAGCACCAGGCGGTGCGCCAGCACCGGCTGCACCAGGTCCTTGACGTCGTCGGGCACCACGTACTCCCGGCCGGCGGCGGCCGCCCACACCTTGGCGCAGCGCACCAGAGCCAGGCCGCCGCGCACGCTGGCGCCGACGGCGGTGCGGCCGTCCTCGCGCGTCGCCTCCAGCAGCCGAGCGACGTAGTCGAGCACGGAGGAGTCGACGTGCACCGTCTGCGCGGCGTCACACATGTCGCCGACGGCCGCGGTGGTGATGATCGGGCGCAGCGCGGCGGTGCGGTCCTTGGCGCCGGCGAGGATCTGGACCGACGCGGCACGGTCCGGGTACCCGAGGGACGTCTTCATGAGGAACCGGTCGAGCTGCGCCTCCGGCAGCCGGTAGGTGCCGGCCTGCTCGATGGGGTTCTGGGTGGCGATCACCATGAACGGCCGGCCCACCGGGTGGGACACGCCGTCCACGGTGACGTTGTCCTCCTCCATCACCTCGAGCAGCGCGGCCTGCGTCTTCGGGGAGGCGCGGTTGATCTCGTCGGCCAGCACCACGCTGGCGAAGACCGGGCCGGGGTGGAACTCGAACGTCCGGGTGCCCTGGTCCCAGATGGTGACGCCGGTGACGTCGCTCGGCAGCAGGTCCGGGGTGAACTGGATGCGGTGGTGGGTGCCCTGGACCGTCGCCGCCAGCGCCTTGGCCAGCGAGGTCTTGCCGGTGCCGGGCGCGTCCTCCAGCAGCAGGTGGCCCTCGGCGAGCATCGCGACGAGCGCCAGGCGCACCGTCCGCTGCGTGCCGAGCAGCGCCTGCCCGACGTTGGCGACGAGCGCGTCGAACGTCTCGGCGAACCGGGTTGCCTGCTCGGGGGTCATCGGGCTGCTTCCTGTCGGGGGGGCGCGCTCACGGCGTCACTGTGAGGTCATCGGACCATTCACCGGCGCCCTTGACGTTCAGCGCCCGGATGTGGACCAGGAACGTGCCCGACAGGCCGACGTCCGAGAACCGCAGCTCGGTGGCCGAGGCACCGCCGGGGACGGCGGCGGCCGCGCTCCACGTCGCACCACCGTCGGTCGAGGCCTGGTACTCGTAGCCGGTGATCGGGCGGTCGCTGGCGGGCGCCGTCCACCGGGCGCGGCCGTGGCCGTTCGACAGCGTCAGCGTCATCTTCGCCGGCGGGGACGGCGGCCGGGTGGTCGCGCTCGCCGAGCCGGTGCTCCACGCGGCGTCGCCGGCGGCGTTGCGCTGGCGCACCTCGAGCGTCCGGGCCACGGGGTCGGCGGTGCCGGGCGCGCACGACGAGCCCGGGACCGGGTGGGCCTCGTCGACGGTCACCCACGGGTCGGTCTTGTCGAGCCGGTACTGGGTCTCGAGGATCGGCGCGCCGCCGTCGCGGCCGAACGACACCGCGAACGAGACGCAGTCGACCTGCGGACCGGAGGTCGCGGTGACCGTCGGCGTCGCGGGTCGCGTGACGACGGTGCCGCTGGTCACCTGCACCCAGTCGGACGCCGCACCCTTGGAGGACAGTGCCCGCACCGAGAAGGTCGGCGACGAGCCGCCGCCCAGGCCGGCGATCGTCGCGCTCGTGGTGGCGTAGGTGCCGTAGCCCTGCACCTCGTAGCCGGTGATGGCCGCGTCGGCGGCGCCGGTGTCCGCCGGCGCGGTCCAGGAGAGCACCACGCGCCCGTTGCCCGGGTCGCGGACGTCGGCGGCGCCCGACGGCGTGGCGACCAGCGCGGTCGGCACACCCGGCGCGCTCCACACCTCGCCCGTGACGAAGCCCCACGCCGAGGCGCCCGCCTTGTTCACCGCGCGGACCCGGACGAGGTACTCGCGCCGCTGCGCGTCGGCGACCTGGTACGTCGTCGCGGTGCCGACGTCGACCGGCGTACCGCCGTCGACCGACACCTCGTAGTGCGACACCGGGTCGCCGTGCGTCGCGGCGCCCTCGACGGCGGGCCACGTCACGTCGATCGTGTTGCCGGTCAGTCCGCCCTGGCGGCGCGAGGCGTCCGGCGCCGGGGCGTCGGGGACGGCCGCCGGCACCTCGGACGCGCTGTCCGACCACCCGGAGGGGTCCGGTGCCTTGTTGTGCGCGCGGACGCGCACCGTGTAGCGGGTGCCGTTCTTCAAGCCCGTGAAGGTGTGCGAGGTCGCGGTCTCGGTGGCGGTGACGACGCCCGCGGCCGCGCCGGTCAGCTCCAGCGTGTAGCTGGTCACCGGCGAGCCGGTGAGCGGCGGGGCCACCCAGGTCGCGGTCAGCGTGCCGTCGCCGAAGGTCAGCGCCAGGCCGGTCGGCGGGTCAGGCACCGCGTCGGGGCGGGCGGGTGCGGAGGCCGCCGAGACCTGCGACCAGCCGACCGCGTTGTGCGCCTCGACGGTGAACGTGTACTCGACGTCGTTCGTCAGGCCGTCGAACGTGCAGGCGGTGCTGGCGCAGGTCTTGACCAGCATGCCGGGCATCGCCGTCAGCCGGTAGGAGTCGACCGGCCGGCCCCGGCTGTCCGGAGCGGTCCAGCTCAGCGCGACGGCCTTGTCCCTCACCTCGTCGACCCGCGGGGGCGCCGGCGTCGCCGGGGGGCCGCTGACGACGAGCACCACGTCGCCCTCGACGTCGCGGTCGGGGTCGCCGGTGACGTCGCGCACCCGGAACGTCACCACCATCTCCCCGACGAAGTCGCCGGCCGGCCGCAGCACGACGTTCCCGCCGCTGCCGATCGCCGCGGCCCCCGAGGCGGCGGTCGCCACCGAGACGCCGACCACGGTCAGCGGGGCGTCCGGGAACGGGTTGTAGGCGCCCGCCAGCACGTCGACGGTCCGGTCCTGGCCCTGCACGCCGTCGTCGGCGTGCTGGTCCACCACCTTGGCACGCTGCCGGGTGCTGGCGATCACCGCCAGGTCGACCGACACCTCCAGCACGCCGGCGCGGCCGTACCCGATCGCCAGGTCGAGCGTGCCGGTGGTGCCCTTGGGCGTCGCCTCCCCCGCGGAGACGGACAGCACCGAGCCGCGCAGCGGCGCGACGAACCCGGCAGGCACCGCCGAGGTGAGGCGGAACGTGTAGTCGTCGGCCTGCGCCGCCCGGCCGTCCGCGCCGGTGAGGAACGTCAGCAGGTCGACGTCCACCGGGTCCTCCCCCGGCGCGACGCGGATCTGCGACGGCGTGAACGCCGGCGGGTGGTCGTCGACGGCGATGACGGTGAGGGGAATGGTGAGCAGCGCGGTCCGGGCCAGCGGGTCGTCGGGCCCGGTCGCGTCGGTGACCGGCACGGTGACGGACGCCGGCCCGGCGTAGCCGTCCGCCGAGGTGAACTGCAGCGTGGTGGCGTCGCGCACCAGCGACGACCCGTCCGAGCGCGTCGCGGTGACGCCGGACTCGTCGGCGATCGACGCGGTGCGCCCGGGCGCCACCTGGACGTGCTCGTCGAGCGGGATCACCAGCTGCTCGCCGGAGGCGACCGTCAGCTCCGGGGCGTCGCGGCGCAGCACCGGCGGGAAGTTGCCGAGCGCCGGGACGGTGATGAACGCATAGGCGGTCGCGGACGGCTCACGCGTGTTGGTCAGCAGGAACGGCAGCGTCTGGGCGTGGTCGGCCAGCGTGACGACGACGGTCTGGTCCGCCGCCACGTACGCGACGTCCGCCGCGACGTCCGGCACCGAGACCGCCAGGTCACTCATCGGCCCGCTCGGGTTCTGTGCGGTGGCCAGCACGTCCACCGACACCTGCGTCCGGCCGAACGTGTCGGACGCCGGCACCACGACGTCGCGGGCGACCGGCGGCAGCACGGCGGCGTCCGCCGTCACGGTCACCGTGAGCACCGCCGAGTCACGCCCGCCCCGCGCGTTGGTCGCCGTGTAGACCACCTGGATCACGCCGGGCGTCGAGGGCGCGGTCACCGAGACGCGGCCGCGGTCGACGTCGGCACTGGCCACCACGCCCTGCGGCACCTCGAGCTGCGGGTCGAGCGTCAGCGTGCCCCCCGACGAGTCGACGTCGTTGGCCAGCACCCGGACCTCGACCAGCTCGCCGGGCCGCACCGTGACCGCGTCGTCGCGCGCGACCACGGACGCGGCACTCGTCGGGCGCGGCGCGATGCCGACGCGGACCGTGGCGACCGCGCGCCGGCCGGTCCAGTCCTCGACGGCGTAGGTGAACGTGTCGGTGCCGGACTCGTCGCCGAACGCCTGGTAGCTCAGCGAGTCCGCCGCGACGGTGACGACGCCCTTCGCCGGCGCGGTCGCCAGGCCCAGCAGCGTCACGCCGTCGCCGTCCGCGTCGATGCCGACGAGCGGCACGTCGATGCGCACCGTGTCGCCGGCGAACACGCGCGCCGTCAGGTCACGCGGGGTCGGCGGCTTCTTGGAGTCCGCGTCGGAGGCATGCACCCGCACGGTGAGGGTCGCGGCCGTCGTGTTGCCCGCGGGGTCGGCAACGGCGAACGTCGCGTGCACCGTCATCGCGGTGGCCGGCGCCTGGTAGCGCAGCACGTCGCCGGAGACGAACAGCAGGCCCTCGCCGGAGCCGAGCGGCTCGGGCAGGTCCCGGACCAGCGTCAGCGCGTCGCCGTCGGGGTCGTACGCGGTGTCGAGGACCGCGACCGTGACGACCCCGCCGGTGCGTACCGACACCTCGACGTTGTCCACCACCGGCGCCTGCGAGGAGCCCGTCGCCGGCACGGGCAGCACGACGATCTCGCCCGTGGTGCTCGCCGAGCCGTTGGACACCGTGTAGGTCAGCGACACCGGACCGTCCGGCGACCGGTCGGCGGTGACCTGCACCAGGTGGTGGTCCAGCACGGCGGCCTGGATCCCGTACCCGTCCGGCACGTCCACCGACTGCAGCACCAGCACCCCGCCGCTCGGGTCCTGGTCGTTGGCGAGCGGGTCGACCGTCACCTGGCCACCGGCGGGCAGCAGCGCGCGGTCCCGCACCGCGACCGGCGCCGCCACCTGGTCCGGCCAGTCGAGCACGTCGATCCGGGCCAGCCCCGCGGCCTGCTGCGGCGGCGCGGTGACGGTGAACGGCACGTAGTACGTCCCCGCGCGCGGTGCGGTGAACGTGAACGTCCCGGCCAGCAGGTCCGTGGCGACGGTGGCGCCGACCACGTCGTCCACCCCGGCGAGGGCCACCGGTTCCTTCGACGCGCTGCGCACCGCGTCCAGCGGGCTGACCGTCACGGGCTGGTCGACGTAGGTCACCGCGAACACCGGGTCGATGTGCGGCGGCACCGACCCCTCGGGCCGCACGTCCACGGTGACGTAGCCGTCCGCGGTGTCGGCGCCGTCCGTGACGCGGACCGCGATCCGGGTCTCGCCGAGGGTGCCGCCGTCCGCCTGGAAGGTCAGCGTGCCGTCCTGGCGGGCGCGCGCCGTCCCGGCCGCCGGGTCTGCGGTGGCCGACGACAGCATGAGGTCGTCGCCGTCCGGGTCGACGAAGCTCGACAACACGTCCAGGCTGACCCGCCCGCCCTGGTCGACGGTCGCCGACGGCACCCGCAGCTGCGTGGGCGCGCCGTTCGAGCCGTCGTCGGCCACCCGCAGGGTCAGCGTGGCGGTCGACGGCGCGCTGGTGCCGCGGCCGTCGCTGATCGTGTACGTCACCTGCGCGGTGCCGTGGGCGTCCGCGGCGACACGCACCTGCAGCGACCGGCCGCCGTAGACCGGCTCCAGCACGCCGAACGAGGCGGGCAGCGCGTCGAACTCCGAGATCGCGAGGATGCCGCAGTCGGACGTGGAGTCGTTGTCCAGCACCGGCAGCACGGTGGTGCGCCCGGGCCGCACGCCGAACTCGTCGTCAGCCGCCTGCGGCGCCCCCGAGTCCTGGCCGCACTCCGCGACCAGGTCCGTGGTGAGCGTGCCCTGCGTCTGCTGGGTCTCCGGCTCCGGCTGCGGCTGAGGGGCGACCTGCTCCCAGTCCGGCACCCGCACGTCGCTGTCCTGCTCCGGCAGCCACAGCCGGCCGGCGGCGGTGTCGTTGAGCACCACCATCGACCGGTTGACACGGAACACCAGCGTGTCGCCGGAGCCGACGTCGGCCAGGTCACGCGTGAGGTCGTCGGACCCGGCGCAGGTCTGCAGGTAGGAGCCGGTGCGGGTGGCCCAGGCGCCGTACCCGCAGCCGTCGACGCGGACCGGTGCCGCGGGCGCGCCGGAGCCGCCGGTCGGGTGCTCGATGACGGTCCCGCCGCCCAGCGGCACCTCGAGCAGCGCGGTGCGACTGGCGACGAGCACCGTCGCCGCCGCCGGACCGGGTTGCTGCAGCACCAGCCCGTCGCCCGGCAGGTCCACGGTGCCGTGGGTCGTCCGCAGCTGGTCACCCGAGAGGACGACCGCCTCGTCGCCCACCGCGGTGACCTGGTCGATCGTGCCGGGGCCGAGGTTCCCGCCCGGCGTGCGGCCGGCGCCGGTCACCCGCGTCACGGTCCCGTCCGCCGCGGACACCGCCAGCGCCGTGCCGTCGCGCGCGACGACCACCTGCCCGCCCGGGCCCAGCGTCAGGTCGGCGGCGTCCTGCCCGAGGTGCAGTCCGGACAACGTGCCGATGGCCCGCACCCAGACGTTGCCGTCGTCGTCGCCGAACGCCACCGTGCCGCCCCCCATCGACGTGGTGACGCCCGCAGCGGCCACCTCCGCGACGGTCGCGACCGTCGCGGGGTCCACCACGGCGACCGTCGAGGCACCGACGAGCAGCACGTCCGAGCCGTCCTGGAGCACGTCGAACCGCGCCGAGTCCGGCGCCAGACCCGCGTTGAGCTCCTCGACCGGCACGTTGTAGCGGCCGAGCATGCCCCGGTCGGTCGCGGTCACCCACACCGCACCGTCGTCGAGGTCCAGCCGCGCCAGCGGGAAGCCGCGGTCGAGGGCGGCCAGCGTGGCGACCAGCACGGGGATGGTGACGACGGCCGCCGCCGTGGTGACGCGCCGGCCCGGCAGCCGGATCATCCCGCACACCCGCGGACGGCGTCCGACGAGACCCGACCGTCCGAGCGCACCAGCAGCACCTGGATGCAGACCTCTCCCGGTGCCTGCGACGCGGCGACCGTCGCGCCGGCCTCGTCCGCCAGCGTCAGCGGTTCCTCGCCGGTCGCCGTGACCAGGCCCCACTGGTACCGGTCGCCGTCCTGCGGCGCGGGGTTGGTCCAGGTGAACGCGACGTCCCCGGCGGCGGTGCGCTCGCCGGTCAGGCGGGTGACGGCAGGCACGGCGACGGCCGGCGGCACGGTCCGCTGCACCCGGATGCCCGGGTCCTGCGGGTCCTGCGGCGCCGCGCCGTGCAGAAACGCGGCCACCAGGCCTGTCACCGCCGCGACGACGACCACGGCCGCGGCGACGTTCGTCCATGCGCGGCGTCGCGAGGGCTCCGCGGGCGCCGGCGGCGGAGCCTCCGTCTCGGTGGCGTGGTCCGCCGGGGGCGGCGGCGCCTCGTCCGGCGC
>CAZFTZ010000382.1:0-2790 GCA_964521875.1 uncultured Cellulomonas sp.
CCGACGTACAGCACCTCGTCGTGCGGGCCGCGGAACAGGTAGACGCCCGGGGAGTCCGGCAGGCCGTCGGCGAGGGTGCGCTTGCGGCGCACGTCCTGCGGCACCGGGTCGGACGCGGTCTCCAGGTCCTCCAGGTGCGTCACGCCGAGCGGGCCGAGCCGCCCGAGGATGCCGTGCAGCACGTCGACCGTGGCGCGCGCGTCGTCGAGCGCGCGGTGCGACGGCGTCGTCGTCGCGCGGAAGAACGCCGCGAGCGAGGAGAGCTTGTAGTTGGGCACCTCGTCGCGCGTCACCGCGCGGCGCGCGAGCCGGACGGTGTCCGCGACGCGGAAGCCGGGCCACGCGTGCCCGGTCGCCGCGGCGGCCGCCCGCAGGAAGCCGACGTCGAACGGCGCGTTGTGCGCCACGAGCACGGACCCGTGCGCCCATTCCAGGAAGGCCGGCAGCACCTCGTCGATCTTCGGCGCGCCGATCAGCATCGACGTGGTGATGCCGGTGAGCACCTGGATGAACGGCGGCACCGGGCCGCCCGGGTCGACCAGCGTGTGGAACTCGCCGAGCACCTCGCCACCGCGCACCTTGACCGCGCCGATCTCCGTGATCGCGGAGTCTCCGGCGCGACCGCCGGTGGTCTCCAGGTCGACGACGACGAACGTCACCTCCGACAGCGGCTGGCCGACCTCGTCGAGCGCCGGCTGCACGGCGGCACCGGCCGTGGGGACCGGCTCGCCGACCCACACGGGGCGCAGGCGGCGGTCGGTCGAAGGCACGTCCGTCACGGTAGCCACGGCGACTGACACACCCGGGAGGGCACGCCGACCTACCCTGGGCGGATGACCGCCGCCGCCGACGAGCCCGCACCCGCCGAGGTCCCTGACCCGCTGCGCGCGGCGCTGGTGAGGTTCGCCGCCGACGTGCTCGGCGCGATGGAACCGCGTGACGTCCCCGCAGGCCTGCGCGCGGTGCAGCGGTTCACACCGAAGCGGCGCGCCACCGTCGGGGCGGTGCCGCTGTGGGTGGCGCTGCAGGAGGACGGGTTCCGCGCCAAGGTCGCGGGCGCGTGGTCGGGTGCGCACCCGGACCTGGCGGCGCGGCTGTCCGCAGCGCCCGACGAGGCGGGGCCGGCAGAGGTCGTGGAGCCAGGTGTGCTCTCACCGGCGCCGGCCGACGACGACCCGCTGCTCGTTGCGACCGGCGCCTGGCTGCTCCGGGTCCCGGCGTGGCCGGTGCTCGCCGCCGGGCTCGTCGTGCCGCCCGCGCCGCGGCCCGCCGCGGAACCGGACCGGCAACGGGAGCGGCTGCAGGACGAGGCAGACCGGCTGCGCGCCGAGCTCGGCGTGGCCCGCGCCCAGGAACAGGCGGCCCGCGACGAGCTCGCCGGTCTGCAGCGCGAGCTCCGGCGGCTGCGGTCGGACGCGGACCGCGCCCGCGAGGAGGCTCGTCGGGCAGCCCAGCAGGCCCAGGCCGCGCGCGACGAGGCAGCGGCCGCGCTCGACGACGCCCGCCGCGAGCGTGACGCAGCTGCGGTCGACCGTGCCACTGCGGAGCAGGAGCGCGCGGCCCGCCGGACGGAGGCGAAGGTGGGTCAGCAGCTCGCCGCGGTGCGCGCCCGGCTGCTGCTCGACACGATCGTCGGCGCGGCCAGCGGGCTGCGCGACGAGCTGGCGCTGCCGCCCGTGCTGGACCGGCCGGCGGACCTCGTCGCCGGCCCGGAGACGGCGCCGGCTGCCGTGCACGAGGGCTCGCGCGGCCGGTCCGCCGACGACCCGGCGCTGCTCGACGAGCTGCTCCGCCAGCCCCACGCCCACCTCGTCGTCGACGGCTACAACGTCACCAAGACCGCCTGGCCGGCCCTGACGCTCGAGGAGCAGCGCCGCCGGCTGGTCGACGCGCTGGCGGGCGTCGCGGCTCGCACCGGCGCCGAGGTGACCTGCTGCTTCGACGGGCAGGTGGGCCAAGGGGCGGTGCCACAGCCACGGGGTGTGCGCGTGCTGTTCTCGGTGGGGGAGATCGCCGACGACCTCATCCGGCGGCTGGTGCGCGCCGAGCCGCCGGGCCGCGTGGTCGTCGTCGTCACCGGCGACCAGGCGGTGACCCGTGACGTCACCCGCGACGGCGCCCGCGCCCTGCCCTCGACGACCCTCCTCAGCCGCCTCCAGCGCCTGTAGCCACTCGCGCCGCACGCCGGCCCCGTCAACTCGGTGCTTTCGCTCCGGCTCGGTGCATCGATGCACCGATGTGGCGCCGAGACACCGAACTGGCGGGCGTCAGTCGGTCGAGTAGAGGGCGTCGATCTCGTGCGCGAAGTCCTTGAGGACCTCGGCGCGGCGCACCGACAGCTTCGGGGTGAGGTAGCCGTTGGCGATCGTCAGGTCGGTCGGCAGGATCCGGTACTTGCGGATCGACTCGGCGCGTGAGACGGCCTGGTTGGTGCGCGCCACCGCGCGGTCCAGGGAAGCGAGCACGTCGGGGTCACGCGCCGCCTCCGCCAGCGACATCGCCGGCTTGCCGTGCGCGGTCAGCCAGCCAGGCACGCCTTCGGGGTCGAGCGTGAGCAGCGCGCCGATGAACGGCTTCTGGTCGCCCACGACCACCACCTGCGACACCAGCGGGTGGCCGCGCAGCCGGTCCTCGAGGACCGACGGCGCCACGTTCTTGCCGCCGGCCGTGACGATGATCTCCTTCTTGCGGCCGGTGATCCGCAGGAAGCCGTCCTCGTCGAGCGCGCCGAGGTCGCCGGTGCGGAACCAGCCGTCGTCGAACGCCTCGTCGGTGGCGGCGGGGTTGCCG
>CAZFTZ010000383.1:0-2780 GCA_964521875.1 uncultured Cellulomonas sp.
CCTTCGCGTGTCAGGCAGCAGCGGGCGCCCCACGCCGCCGCGGCGTGCGTCCTCGTCGGGCGGCCACGGGCAGGGCCCGCCGAGCGCTCGTCGGCCGGTCGCGACGCGGGCGGCGGCGGGCACCCGGGGAACCCCGGCGCCGCGTGCGACCAAGGGCCGTGGCACGACGAAGGGCCGCGGCAGGCCCGCCGGGCCGAAGCGCTGGGTCGACTACCCCCGCCGCGGGTACACCGGTCTGCGGCGCTGGCTGCCGTCGTGGCGGTTCGTGCTCGGAGGGCTGCTCGGGCTGGTGTTCCTCGGTTTCGGCGCCCTCGTCGCGTTCTACGTGACGCTCCAGGTGCCGTCGCCGTCGGCGGAGGTGAAGTACCAGACGTCGACCGTCTACTTCGCGGACGCCGCGCAGGACCAGCGCGGTGGGCAGATGGGCCAGTTCGCCCAGCAGAAGCGCGAGATCGTCGACCCGACGACGCTGCCGGACTATCTGGGCAAGGCGGTCGTCTCGATGGAGGACCGCACCTTCTACGAGAACTCCGGCGTGGACCTCAAGGGCATCGCGCGGGCGCTGGTCAACAACATCACCGGCGGCGCCCAGCAGGGCGCCTCCACGCTGACGCAGCAGTACGTCGAGCGGTACCTCGTCGGCAAGACGACGAAGGACTACGTCGGCAAGCTGCGCGAGGCGATGCTCGCGGTGAAGATCTCGAAGACCGAGTCGAAGGACGAGATCCTCGGCCGGTACCTCAACACGATCTACCTGGGCCGGGACTCCTACGGGGTGCAGGCCGCCGCCCAGGCGTACTTCGGGGTGGACGCCAAGGACCTGACGATCGAGCAGTCCGCCCTGCTCGCCGGCCTCATCCCCTCGCCCAACTCCTGGGACCCCGCCACGGCTCCGGAGAAGGCGCAGGCGCGCTGGAACCTGGTGCTGGACGCGATGGTCAAGGAGGGGTACCTGGACGCGACCCAGCGCGCCGGGATGCAGTTCCCCGCGACCGTCGCGTACACGCCGAGCAACACGATGTCCGGCACCAACGGCTACCTGCTGCAGATGGTGCTCGACGAGCTCCAGGCGAACATGGGGCTGTCCAAGGACGACGTCAACCGCGGCGGCTACACGATCGTCACGACGATCGACGAGCAGGTGCAGGCCGAGGCGGTGCGCGCCGTCGGCGACCTGACGAACGGCACCATCGCCGGCGCGGCGCCGAGCGAGCGGCTGCGGCTCGGGATCACGTCGCTCGACCCGAGCACCGGCGCGATCGTCGCGCTGTACGGCGGGCCGGACTACCTCGCGGACGCTCGCAACACGGTGACCTACGAGAAGATCCAGGCCGGCTCGACGTTCAAGCCCTACACCCTGATCGCGGGCCTGGAGAAGGGCATCGGGCTCAAGACGACGTTCGACGGCCACTCGCCGCAGCAGCCGGACGGCTGGGACAAGCCGGTGCAGAACTTCAGCGGCGAGCAGTTCGGCCGGATCGACCTGATCAAGGCGACCGCCGAGTCGGTCAACACCGTGTACGCGCAGCTCAACGACGAGGTCGGGCCGGAGGCCTCGGCGGAGGTCGCGGCCCGCGCGGGCGTCACGGTGCCGCAGCCGGCGGTGGCGTCGAACGTGCTCGGTGTCGGCGACGTCCACGTGCTCGACCAGGCGTCCGGGTTCGCGACGATCGCCTCGCAGGGCATGTACGTCAAGCCGTTCATCGTGGCGCAGGTGCTGAACCCGGACGGCTCGGTGGCCTACACCGGCGGCTCGACGCCCAAGCGGGTGTTCGCCGCCGACGTCATGGCCGACACCACCTACGCGATGCAGCAGGTGGTGCAGCAGGGCACCGCCGAGAAGTACGTCAAGCCGCTCGGGGTGCCGATCGCCGGCAAGACCGGCACGTCGCAGGACAACAAGAGCGCGTGGTTCGTCGGCTTCACGCCACGGATCGTCACCGCGGTCGCGATGTTCCAGAACGGCGCGGACGGCTCGTCGATCGAGTCGATCACGCCGTTCGGCACCAAGGACCAGGTCACCGGCGGCACCTGGCCGGCCAAGCTGTGGGCTGACTACATGAAGGCCGTGCTGGCGATGCCGGCGTGGCAGGCGACGACGCAGTTCCCGGACCCGGTGTACGTCGGCACCAACCCGACACCGGCCCCCACCCCGACCGCCACCGAGACCGCGACGCCCACCGAGACGCCGACGCAGCAGCCGTCGCAGGTCGCGGTGCCGGACATCCGGCAGGGCACTCTCGAGGCGGACGCGCAGGCGGCGCTGTTCGGCGTCGGGCTGCAGCCGCAGACGACGACCCAGCAGTCGGCCACCGTCGCGGCCGGGCGCGTCATCAGCATCGACCCGGCCGCCGGCACGCTGCTCGCCCCCGGCTCGACGGTGACGCTCGTCGTCTCGTCGGGCCCGCCGCCGCAACCGACGGAGACGCCCGCGACGTCGGCCCCGGCCGAGCCCGCGCCGTCGGCGACCGCGGCGCCCTGACCCTCCGATTCGGTGACCGGTCCGGCGGGCCGCTATCCTGAGCCGTTGCCGTCCGCGCTCGTCGTCCGACGAGGCGTGCGCCGGCACTGCACGACGCACACGACCCTCCTGTCACGGACCGACCGTGACCGCGAAGACCAGAGGAGGTGGGTATGAGCCTGCGTCAGTACGAGATCATGATCATCCTCGACCCCGAGATCGAGGAGCGGACGGTCGCCCCGTCGCTCGACAAGTACCTCACCGTCGTGAAGAGCGACGGCGGGTCGGTCGACAAGGTCGACATCTGGGGCCGCCGGCG
>CAZFTZ010000384.1:0-2700 GCA_964521875.1 uncultured Cellulomonas sp.
GGTTGACGATGCCCAGCGGCTCGTAGATCGACGGGCAGACGAACAGCGTCGAGGACGCGAGCACCGCGACCAGCTCGTCGCGCGGCAGCATCTTCTCGATCCACACGACGCCGGACCGCTTCGCGCGCAACCCCTCGACCAACCCGGTCACCTCGGCGAGGATCTCCGGCGTGTCGGGTGCACCGGCGCACAGGACCAGCTGGACGTCGGAGGGCAGCAGCTCCGCGGCGCGCAGCAGGTACGGCAGGCCCTTCTGCCGCGTGATGCGCCCGACGAACACGACGGCGGGCCGCGACGGGTCGACCCCGAGCGCCCGGGCCATCGCCGCCACCTCGTCGGCGTCGGACGGCCGCTGCCACGCGTCGAGGTCGATCCCGTTGTGCACCACGTGCACCTTGGCCGGGTCCACCTGCGGATACACGCGCAGGATGTCGTCCCGCATCCCGCCCGACACGGCGATCACTCCGGCGGCGCCCTCGTAGGCGGTGCGCTCCGCCCACGACGACAGCGCGTACCCGCCGCCGAGCTGTTCGGCCTTCCACGGCCGCAGCGGCTCCAGGCTGTGCGCGGTCAGCACGTGCGGCACGCCGTGCAGCAGGCCGGCCAGGTGCCCGGCGAGGTTGGCGTACCAGGTGTGCGAGTGCACCAGGTCGGTACCGTCGACGCCCGCCACCATCGACAGGTCGACCCCGAGCGTGCGCAGCGCGGCGTTCGCGCCGGCGAGCTCCGCGAGGTCGTCGTACCCCCTCACCCCGGGCTCGGCGGAGCGCGGGCCGTCGAAGCAGTGGACCCGGACGTCGACCGAGGCGCGCAGCACCTTCGCCAGCTCGGCGACGTGCACACCTGCCCCGCCGTAGACGTGCGGCGGGTACTCGCGAGTCATCAGGTCGACGCGCACCGAGGCCTCCTTCGGCTGGTCACCGGTCGTGCCCCGACGACCTGCCGACACGTTAGCGCGCGTCCCTCGCCGGTCGCCGCACGCAGCGCCTATGGTCCAGGTATGGCAGCGCCGCGCGTCCTCGCAATCGTCCTCGCCGGCGGCGAGGGCAAGCGCCTCATGCCCTTGACTGCCCAGCGGGCCAAGCCCGCGGTCCCCTTCGGCGGGATCTACCGGCTCGTCGACTTCGCGCTGTCGAACGTCATCAACTCGCACTACCTGCACGTGATCGTGCTCACCCAGTACAAGTCGCACAGTCTCGACCGTCACGTCTCCAAGACCTGGCGGATGTCGGCGCTGCTGGGCAACTACGTCGCCGCCGTCCCGGCGCAGCAGCGGGTCGGCAAGCACTGGTACCTCGGCAGCGCGGACGCGATCTACCAGTGCCTCAACATCATCGACGACGAGCGGCCGGACATCGTCGTCGTCGTCGGCGCCGACCACGTGTACCGGATGGACTTCTCCCAGATGGTCGAGGCGCACCTCGCCTCGGGTGCGGAGATGACGGTCGCCGGCATCCGGCAGCCGATCTCGCTGGCCGACCAGTTCGGCGTCATCGAGACCGACGCCGCCGACCCCGCCCGGATCGCCGCGTTCCGGGAGAAGCCGAGCGACCCGGTGGGCCTGGCCGACTCGCCCGGCGAGGTGCTCGCCTCGATGGGCAACTACGTCTTCGACTCCGACGCGCTCGTGAAGGCGGTCACCCGGGACGCCGACGACGTCAACTCCCGGCACGACATGGGCGGCGACATCGTCCCGGCGTTCGTCGATGCCGGCACCGCCGGCGTCTACGACTTCATCCGCAACGACGTGCCCGGCTCGACGCCGCGCGACCGCGACTACTGGCGGGACGTCGGGACGCTCGACGCGTACTTCGAGGCGAACATGGACCTCATCGCGATCGAGCCGGTGTTCAACCTCTACAACGACGAGTGGCCGCTGCACACCGGCTCGATGGGGCTGCCGCCGGCGAAGTTCGTCCACGCCGGTCCGGGCCGGCTGGGCCACGCGGCGGACTCGATCGTGTCCCCCGGCGTCGTCATCTCCGGGGCGACGGTGTCCCGCTCGGTGCTCTCCCCCGGCGTCCGGATGCACTCGTGGTCACAGGTCACCGACTCGGTGCTGATGGACGGCGTCATCGTCAACCGCCACGCGCAGGTGCACCGCGCCATCCTCGACAAGAACGTCGTCGTCCCGGAGCGCGGACGCGTCGGGATCGACCGCGAGCACGACCTGGCGCGTGGGTTCACCGTGACGGAGAGCGGCATCACCGTGGTGCCGAAGGGCACGATCCTCGCGGACTGAGCCGCCGGGCCCGCCGGGCGCTCGGCTACCCTGCCGCGGTGACGCACGCACCGGGCCGGCTCGTCGTGATGGACGTCGACTCGACGTTGATCACCGCCGAGGTGATCGACCTGCTCGCCGCCCGCGCCGGTTCGGCCGACGAGGTCGCGGCGATCACGGACCGGGCGATGCACGGCGAGCTGGACTTCGCCGCCTCCCTCCACGAACGCGTCGCCACCCTGGCCGGGCTCCCCGTCGAGGTGCTCGACGAGGTCCGCGCCGCGCTGGTGCTCACCCCCGGAGCGAGCGAGCTGGTCGAGGGCCTGGCGGCGCGCGGCTGGCCGCTCGGACTCGTCTCCGGCGGGTTCGGCGAGGTCGTCGGGCCGCTCGCGGCCTCGCTCGGGATCGAGCGCTGGGAGGCCAACGGGCTCGAGGCGGCGGACGGGCGGCTCACCGGCCGGGTCCGCGGCCCCGTGGTG
>CAZFTZ010000385.1:0-10532 GCA_964521875.1 uncultured Cellulomonas sp.
CCGGCGGCCACTCGCTGGTCGGCAGCACCACGGCGATCGCGGCGACCACCGTGCCGCTGCGGTCGGCGATCGGCGCGGCGACCGACGACTCGCCGAGCACCGCCTCGTCCTCCTCGGTCGCCAGCCCACGCTCGGCCACCCGCGCCAGCTGCAGCTCGAGCTTGGCCGGGTCGGTGACGGTGTCGCCCGTCAGCGACGTCAGCGCCCCGCCGAGGACCTCGTCGGCCAGGTGCGGGTGGTAGGCGAGCAGCACCTTGCCCATCGCGGAGGCGTGCACGGGGATGGTCAGCCCGGTCTCCAGCATCTGCTGGCTGCCGTCGGGCCGGCGGTTGTGGTGGATGACCAGCACCTCGTGGAACAGCTGCGCGCCGAGCCGGGTCGACAGGCCCGTGCGGCGGGCCAGCTCCGCGGTCCAGCGCATCGCGCGCGCCCGCACGTCGAGGGTGTCGAGGTAGACGTTCGACAGCTTGAGCAGCGCCGGCCCGAGCATGTAGCGGGTGCCGTTGGGCTCCTTGGCGACCAGCCCGTGCTGCTGCAGCGACTTGACGATCCCGTGCACCGTCGACGGCGACAGCTCGAGCGTCGCGGCGAGCTCGCTGATGCCGAGGTGGCGGGCCCCCTCGAGCGCGGTCAGCACCCTCGCCGCGCGGTCGATCGCCTGGATCACGGATGACCTTCCCGCAGGCCCGGCGTCCTCGGCAGCACCGCCGTGACGCCGTCGACACCTGCGCTTGACACTGCCCGAAACCGATGGGGAGTATTCGACATTGTCGAATGGTGTTCTGTCCAGCAGGCCCGTCGGCACGGCAACTCCGTCTCACCGTGCAAAGGAGCACACATGGACGACCACGGGACCCGGAGCAGTCCGAGGCCCGCGCTCGTCGGCACGCAGACGGCCGGCCGATCGTTCCACCCTCGTCACAGGACCGGCCCGGTCCCCCGCGGCGCCGCGCCTGCGTTCGCCCCTTGTCACACCCACGGCCGCGCGTCTCGCCCCGGCCACGACTGAAGAAGGTGCTGGCGCATGAAGAAGATCATCAACAACCCCGACGACGTCGTCGCCGACGCGCTCGTCGGCATTGCCGCCGCCGAGCCGCTGGTCCGGGTCGACCCGACGAACCGGATCATCTACCGGGCCACGCCCAAGGCGGACGGCAAGGTCGCCCTCATCTCCGGTGGCGGCTCGGGCCACGAGCCGATGCACGGCGGGTTCGTGGGCACCGGGATGCTCGACGCGGCGTGTGCCGGCCAGGTGTTCACGTCGCCCACGCCGGACCAGATGGAGGAGGCGACCAAGGTCGTCGACCGCGGCGCCGGCGTGCTGCACATCGTCAAGAACTACACCGGCGACGTCATGAACTTCGAGATGGCCGCCGAGCTCGCGGACGCCTCCGGCGTCCAGGTCGAGACGGTCGTGCTGGCCGACGACGTCGCGGTGCAGGACTCGACGTGGACGGCCGGCCGCCGCGGTGTCGGCCTGACCGTGCTGCTGGAGAAGGTCGTCGGCGCGGCCGCCGAGGCGGGTCTCGACCTCGCCACCGTCAAGGCGCTGGCCGAGAAGGTGTCGGCGTCCGGCCGCTCGTTCGGCATCGCGCTGACGCCGTGCACCGTCCCGGCCGCCGGCAAGCCGACCTTCGAGTTGGCCGACGACGAGATCGAGATCGGCGTCGGCATCCACGGCGAGCCCGGCCGCAGCCGCGGCAAGCTGGTCCCCGCCGCCGAGCTCGCCAAGCTGTTCGTCGAGCCGATCCTCGCGGACTACGACTTCACCGGCGCACCCGTGATCGTGTTCGTCAACGGCCTGGGCGGCACGCCGCTCATCGAGCAGTACCTGCTGTACGGCGAGGTCGACAAGCTGCTGCGGGCGGCCGGCGTCACCCCGGCGCGCTCGCTCGTCGGCCCGTACATCACGTCGCTCGACATGGCGGGTGCCTCGGTCACGCTCCTCAAGGCGGACGACGAGGTCCTGAGGTACTGGGACGCCCCGGTGGTCACCCCCGGCCTGCGGTGGGGTGCCTGACGACGATGGCCAAGGACACCGTGGACCTCGACACCCTCATCGCCTGGCTCGACACGTTCCGTGGCTACGTCACGGAGAACCGGGCCTACCTCACGGAGCTCGACTCGGCGATCGGCGACGCCGACCACGGGATCAACATGACCCGGGGCATGGACGCCGTCTTCGCCAAGCTCCAGGAGGCGCAGGAGGGCGGCACGCCCTTCGCCACGATCGACGACCTGTTCAAGGCCGTCGGCATGACCCTGGTCACCTCGGTCGGTGGCGCGAGCGGGCCGCTGTACGGCACGTTCTTCCTGCGGATGGGGCGTGGCGCCGGCACCGCGGTCACCCTCGACGCCGCTGGGCTCGGCGCGGCACTCCGCGCCGGGCTCGAGGGCGTCGTGGCACGGGGCAAGCCGGAGGCGGGCGACAAGACGATGTTCGACGCGATGTCGCCCGCGCTCGACGCCTACGACGCGGCGGTCGCCGGCGGTGCCGGGCCCGCGGCCGCGGCGCAGGCGGCGGCCGACGCCGCCGAGGCCGGTCGCGACGCCACGATCCCGTGGGTCGCCCGCAAGGGCCGCGCCAGCTACCTCGGCGAACGCTCCGCGGGCCACCTCGACCCGGGTGCGACGTCGACGGCGCTGCTGTTCCGCGCGCTGGCGCAGACGCTGGCGGCGGCATGACCGTCGGCATCGTCGTGGTCTCGCACAGCCCCGCGCTGGCGCAGGCCGCGGTCGACCTCGCCCTGGAGATGACCCCCGCCGGTGGTCCCCCCGTGGCCGTGGCCGCGGGGGGCCCCGGTGGGGTCACCGGCACCGACGCGGTGGCGGTCAGCGAGGCGATCGGGCAGGTTGCCTCGCCGGACGGCGTGCTGGTGCTGATGGACCTGGGCTCGGCCGTGCTGTCCGCCGAGATGGCCCTGGAGTTCGTCGACGACCCCGACCTCCCGGTGCGGCTGACGAGTGCGCCGTTCGTCGAGGGGCTGCTCGCCGCGGTGGTCTCCGCCGCCGGTGGCGCGAGCCTGGAGGCCGTCGAGCGCGAGGCGAAGGGCGCGCTGGCCGCCAAGGCCGGGCACCTGGCGGACGACGAGCCTGCGGCGGCACCTGCCGCGGCCGCCGACGCCGGGCGGGCCGCCGCGGTGACGCGCGACCTCACGCTGATCAACCCGGTCGGCATGCACGCCCGGCCGGCCGCCCTGCTCGTCTCCGCGCTCGGCGGCCTCGACGCCGCCGTCACGGTCCAGAACCTGCGCACCGGCCGCCCGCCGGTGGCCGTCTCCGGCACCACCGCGCTGCTGACGATCGACGGCCGCAACGGCGACACGCTGCGCTTCGGCGCGTCCGGACCGGATGCCGACGAGGCGCTGCACCGGGTGGCCGACCTCGTCGGGCGCGGCTTCGACGAGCTGGGCACCCCGGCACCCACCGGTGCCGCGGTCGGGTTCGTCCCCCCCGGCGCCCTCGCCACCACCCCACCCCCTGCCGGGCCCGCGACCTCCCCCGTCGTGGGTGGAGAAACCCGCGCCGCGGGCGGAGAAGTCCACCCACAGCCGCCAGCGGGTTCGCCGGCTGCGGGGTCGTCGGCCGTGTCCGGAGCCGCCCCGGCGCCGGCCGCCGGACACGGGGGCGCGCCGCTCGGCGTCTCCCCCGGCCGCGGCGTCGGCCCCGTGGTCCACATGCCCCCACCCGTGACCGAGCCTTCCTCGGGGTCGACCGTGCCCGAGGACGCACGCGCGGCCGAGGCGGAGCGTGTCGACGCCTCCGCCTCGGCCGTCGCGGCCGAGCTGCGCGACCGGGCCGGCCGCGTCGAGGCCGACGCGAAGGCGATCCTCGAGGCCAACGCCCTCATCGCCGAGGACCAGGGCGTGCTGGCCGACGCCCGCGCCCGCGTCACCGGTCAGGGTCTCGCCGCCGCGCCCGCGGTGTGGCAGGCGTTTACGGCGGTCGCCGAGATGTTCGCCGCCGCCGGTGGTGTCATCGCCGGCCGGGTCGCCGACGTGCAGGACGTCCGGAACCGGATCGTCGCCCACCTGCAGGGGCTGCCCGCGCCGGGCGTCCCGGTGCGCACCGAGCCGTTCGTGCTGGTCGCACGCGACCTCGCGCCGGCGGACACCGCCCTGCTGGACCCCGCGGTGTGCCGCGCACTGGTCACGTCCGAGGGCGGCCCGACGAGCCACGCGGCGATCCTCGCCCGGTCGCTGGGACTGCCCGCGGTGGTCGGCGCCCCGGCCGCGCTCGACATTCCGGAGGGCACGCTGCTGCTCGTCGACGGCGGCACCGGCGAGCTGATCGTCGACCCGTCGCCGGAGCTCGTCGCGCAGGTGAAGGCTGCCCCGAAGGCGCCGGCCTTCGACGGCCACGGCACGCTGGCGGACGGCACGGCGGTCAAGCTCAAGGCCAACGTCGGCGGTGCCGCGGACGCCGAGCGTGGAGTGAAGGCCAACGCCCAAGGTGTCGGCCTGTTCCGCACCGAGTTCCTGTTCCTCGACCGCCCCACCCCACCGACGCCCGACGAACAGGTCGCGGCCTATCGCGCGGTGCTGGAGAAGTTCCCGCACGACGACGTGGTCATCCGCACGCTGGACGCCGGTGCCGACAAGCCGCTCGCCTTCGTCGGGCCGCAGCACGAGGAGAACCCGGCGCTCGGCGTGCGTGGGCTGCGCACGTCGTGGCAGTGGCCCGACGTGCTCACCGGCCAGCTCGACGCGATCGCGGCCGCGGCGACCGCCACCGGGACGCGTCCCTGGGTGATGGCCCCGATGGTGTCGACCGTCGCGGAGGCGGCCGGGTTCGTCGCGCTCGCCAAGGAGCACGGCATCGCCACGGCGGGTGTGATGGTGGAGACGCCGTCCGCCGCGCTGCTGGCCGACGAGCTGCTGCGGGTCGTCGACTTCGTCAGCCTCGGCACCAACGACCTGGCGCAGTACACGATGGCCGCCGACCGGCTGTCCGGCGAGCTCGCCGCGCTCAACGACCCCTGGCAGCCGGCGGTGCTGCGCCTCATCGCGCAGGTCGGCGCCGCGGGCCGGCGGACCGGGACACCCGTCGGCGTGTGCGGCGAGGCGGCGGGCGACCCGCTGCTCGCGGTCGTGCTCGTCGGCGCGGGGGTGACCAGCCTGTCGATGGCACCCGGCCTGCTCGGCCCGGTGGCGGCCCAGCTGGCGGCGGTGGACGCTGCCGGCGCCCAGAAGGCGGCTGCCGCGGCCCTGGCGGCAACCGACCCGGCCGGCGCGAAGGCAGCCGTGCGGGCGGTGCTCGGCGGGTAGCCCCCAACCCCTCCTTGGCCAAGGGCATCGTTCGTCGACGAGTGGGTGCAGGTCCGCGCCTGACATCGCACCCGGTCGAGCGGAAGGATGCGCTCGGCGGAGGGAGCCGGTGGGGTCGGCGACCGCTGGCGCGCTAGCGTCACCGGGTGCGCCCCGAACACCTCGACCGCCTGTACTCCGTCTCGCGACCGGCGGTCCACCCCGACGGCTGGGCCGTCGTCTCCGCCACTCGGCCCGACTTCGCGGCGGACGCCTACGTCGGCCAGCTGTGGCGCGTGCCGCTCGACGGGACGGCACCACGAAGGATCACGCGCGGTTTCCGCGACACGTCGCCGAAGCTGTCGCCGGACGGCCGGCTGATCGGCTTCCTGCGTGCCGCCGCGGGCGAGCCGCCGCAGCTGGCGATCGTGCCCGCCGACGGTGGCGAACCGGTGGTCGTCACCGACCGCACGCTCGGCGTGACCGAGTTCGCGTTCACCGACGACTCCGCGCGGGCGGTCTTCGTCTCCGCGGTGCCCGGCGAGGGTCGCTACGGCACGCTCGACGGGGTCCCCGCACCCGCCGAGGACCCGCGCCACTTCACCACCCTGACCTTTCGCCACAACGGCCGGGGCTACACCCCCGACCAGCGCCGCCACGTGTTCGTCGTCGACCTGCCGGACCCGTTCGGCGAGCCGCCGGTGAAGCCCGTCGGCCGTGCGTCCAAGGCGGAGCAGGACGCGGCCGAGGACGAGAAGACCCGGCTGGTGCCCAGGGAGCGGCAGCTCACCGCGGGCGACGTCGACCACGCAGAGCCCGTGACGGCCGGCGAGTCGGTGATCGTCGTCGCCGCGCGGCACGAGAGCCGTGACCTCGACCGGCGCAGCGACCTCTACCGCATCGGCCTCGCCGACGGCGAGGTGACCCTGCTGACGGACCCCGCGGTGACCGGCACCACGCTGGCGGTCGCCTCGCCGGTCGTCGTCGGCGGCGACGTGTACTTCCTCGCGGAGGACCTCGGCCCCGACGGCCAGGACTTCGTCGGGACGAACGCCGCGGCGTACCGGGTGCCGGCCGCCGGTGGCGATGTGGTGCGACTGACCGATCCCGAGCTCGCCGGGCTGGTGCAGCTGGCAGGTGACGGCACCGGCGACGGAGTGCTCGGTGTGCTCCACGTCCGGGGCGCGGGCGTCGCGGTGCGGATCTCGGCGGACGGCACCGTCGAGCGACCGACCGCGCCGCAGGGCGCCTCCGTGACGGCGATCACCGGAGCCGGCGGCGCCGTGGTGGCGGCCGTCGCCACGTCCGTCTCCCCCGGTGAGGTCGCGCTGCTCGGCTCGTCGGCCACGCTGCTGACCGACTTCGCCGCCGGCCTGCGCGCGGTCGCCTCCCCCGTCGCCGCCCGTGAGCTCGTCTCGACCAGCCCGGACGGCCAGCAGGTGCAGGGCTGGGTGCTGGTTCCGGAGGGCGAGGGCCCGCACCCCGTGCTGCTCACCATCCACGGCGGGCCGTACGCCTCCTACGGGCCGGCGTTCTTCGACGAGGTGCAGGTGTACCTCGCCGCCGGCTACGCCGTCGTCTTCTGCAACCCGCGTGGCTCGGACGGCTACGGCCAGGCGTTCGGCCGCGCGATCCGGGGCGACTTCGGCACCCTCGACATGGTCGACGTGCTGAGCTTCCTCGACCACGCGCTCGCTACCGTCCCCGGCCTGGACGCCGACCGCGTCGGCGTGATGGGCGGCTCCTACGGCGGCTACCTGACGGCCTGGCTGATCGCGCACGAGCACCGGTTCGCCGCGGCGATCGTCGAGCGCGGCTACCTCGACCCGCGCTCGTTCGTCGGCAGCAGCGACATCGGCTGGTTCTTCACGCCGGCGTACAACACGCCCGACCCCGCCCGGCAGGACGCGCAGTCGCCGCTGCTGCTGGCGCACCGGGTGACCACCCCGACGCTCGTGCTGCACTCCGAGGACGACCTGCGCTGCCCGATCTCCCAGGCGTTCCGGTACTACACCGAGCTCAAGCTCGCCGGCGTCGACGCGGAGCTGCTCGTGTTCCCCGGCGAGAACCACGAGCTGTCGCGCTCCGGCCGCCCGTGGCACCGCCGGCAGCGGTTCGACGCGATCCTCGACTGGTGGGCGCGCCACCTGCCGGTGGAGTAGCGCTACGGGACGACGACGGTGATACCCGCGCCGGCGGTTCCCGTGCCGAGGGACGCGAGCGCGGAGGCGGCCTCATCCAGGCCGACGACCCGTTCGACGAGCCGAGCGGGGTCCAGCCGGCCGGCCGCGACCGCGGCGAGCATCGCCGGGTACTCGTGCGCGGCCATGCCGTGCGACCCGTAGATCTCCAGCTCCCAGGCGATGACGCGGTCCATCGGCATCGCCGGCCGCGCGTTCTGCCCCAGCAGCAGGCCGGCCTGCACGTGCCGGCCGCGGCGGCGCAGCCCCAGCACGGAGGCGACGGCGGTCGCAGGCGACCCGAAGGCGTCGATCGAGACGTGCGCCCCGCCGCCGGTGGCCTGCACGACGACGTCCGCCACACCCTCCGGCGACAGCCCGGACGGGTCGAGCGTCACGGCGGCGCCGAACGACGCCGCCTCCGCGCGCGCCCCTGCCGAAGGGTCGACGACGACGACGCGCGCGCCCGCCGCGACCGCCACCTGCACCGCCGACAGCCCGACGCCCCCGGCGCCGAGCACGACGACCTCGTCGTCCGCCCGCACCCGCCCGTGCACGGTCAACGCGCGGTACGCCGTGGCGAACCGGCAGCCGAGCGACGCGGCCACCACCGGGGACAGACCGGCCGGCAGCCGGACCAGGTTGGTGTCCGCGTGGTGCAGCGCGACCAGCTCGGCGAACGAGCCCCAGTGCGTGAACCCGGGCTGCTCCTGGTGCGGGCACACCTGCTGCTCGCCGGCCCGGCAGACCTCGCACGCGCCGCACGCGCACACGAACGGCACGGTGACCAGGTCACCGGCATGCCAGTCGCGCACCGACCGGCCGACGGCGACGATCTCGCCGGCCAGCTCGTGCCCCGGGACGTGCGGCACGATGACGCCGTCGTCGTGGCCCTGCCAGGCGTGCCAGTCGCTGCGGCACACCCCGGTGGCGGCGACGCGCAGCACCACGCCGTCGTCGGGCACGGCGGGGTCCAGCACCTGCTCGACGGCGGGAGGGGCACCGAACTCGCGGATCACCAGGGCGCGCACGGCGCGATCCTGCCATGTCGCCGCGCGGTGGCCGGCGGTCGCGGGGATAGGGTCGTATCGATTCGACAACCGACAACCCACGCGCGACGAGGTGCACGGTGCAGCAACGAACCCTGGGCAACCGCCAGGTCTCCGCGATCGGGCTCGGCGGCATGCCGATGTCCATCGAGGGGCGGCCCGACGAGGCGCGGTCGATCGCGACGATCCACGCGGCGCTCGACGCGGGCGTCACCCTCATCGACACCGCGAACTCCTACCACCTGCGCGCCGGCGAGGTCGGCCACAACGAGCGGCTGATCGCCAAGGCGCTGAGGACGTACGGCGGCAGCACCGACGGCGTGCTCGTCGCGACCAAGGGTGGCCACCTGCGCCCTGGCGACGGCAGCTGGACCCAGGACGGCGACCCGGCCTACCTCAAGGAGGCTGCCAAGCAGTCGCTGAAGGACCTCGGCGTCGAGGCGATCGGGCTGTACCAGTTCCACCGGCCGGACCCGCGCGTCCCGTTCGCCGACTCGGTCGGCGCCATCCGCGACCTGCTCGACGAGGGCGTCATCCAGATGGCCGGCGTCTCCAACACCAGTGTCGCGCAGATCGACGAGGCGAACGCGATCCTCGGCGGGCGGCTCGTGTCGGTGCAGAACCAGTTCTCCCCGACCCACCGCTCCACGCTCGACACGCTGCGGCACTGCGCGCAGCTCGGCCTCGCGTTCCTGCCGTGGAGCCCGCTCGGTGGCATCGGCCGCACCGGCGGCGTGGCCGGCCGCTTCCCCGAGTTCTCCACGGTCGCGGCGGCGCACGGCGTCAGCCCGCAGCAGGTGGTCCTGGCCTGGGAGCTGGCCCTCGCGCCGGTCGTCGTGCCCATCCCCGGGGCCTCCCGCCCGGAGAGCATCCTCGACTCCGTCCAGGCGGCGGACCTCGTGCTGTCCGACGACGAGCTCGCCACCCTGTCCGCCGGCAACTGACGCTGGAGAGAGAAGAACCGTGAAGACGTTCACCCTGCCCGGGACCGACCTCGTCGTGCCCGAGGTCGTCCTCGGCCTGATGCGCATCGCCGACAAGACCGACGACGAGATCCGCACGCTGGTGCGCACCGCCGCCGACGCCGGGATCGACTTCGTCGACCTCGCCGACGTCTACGGCCCGACGCTCCACGAGTGCGAGGCGCGCTACGGCGCCGCGATGAGGCTGACCTCGTCGGACCGCGAGAAGGTGACGATCCAGACCAAGGCCGGGATCGTCCGCGAGCCGCTGAGCTTCGACTTCTCCTACGAGCACCTGGTGGAGTCGGTCGACGGCTCGCTCCAGGCGCTGCAGACCGACTACATCGACATCCTGCTGCTGCACCGTCCCGACGCCCTGGTCGAGCCGGAGGAGGTCGCCCGGGCGTTCGACGACCTGCAGGCCGCCGGCAAGGTGCGCCACTTCGGCGTCTCCAACCAGAACCCGGGTCAGATGGAGCTGCTGCGCGCCCACGTGCGCCAGCCGATCGTGGCCAACCAGGTGCAGCTGTCGATCACGCACGCGAACGTGTTCACGGCCGGCACCGCGGTGAACATGGACGGGCTGGCGCAGTCGGTCGACCGGGACAACGGCCTGGTGGACTACTGCCGGCTGCACGACATCGCGCTGCAGGCCTGGTCGCCGTTCCAGGCGGGCTTCTTCACCGGCCCGTTCCTCGGCTCGCCGGACTACCCGGAGCTCAACGCCGTGATCGACCGGCTCGCTGCGCAGTACGGCGTGCCGGCTGAGGCGATCGCGACGGCGTGGATCCTTCGCCATCCGGCGAAGTGGCAGGTGGTGCTCGGCACGACGACGCCGGAGCGCGTGACGGCGGCGGCCGCCGGCTCGGACGTCGCGCTGACGCGGTACGAGTGGTACGAGCTGTACCGCGCCGCGGGCCACGTCCTGCCCTGACACCCGTTCGTCGTAACGGCCACCCCATCGGGGGACGAACCGGACAATTCGGATTCCCTCTGGAGAGTGGTTCTGCGGGTGAGAAAGCCCCGGTCCCGAGGCGGACCGGCACCCGAGGCCCCACCATGGCGGACATGGGGGAGACCGGGTCGCAGCAGGGC
>CAZFTZ010000386.1:0-5798 GCA_964521875.1 uncultured Cellulomonas sp.
TCGGCGCGGGGGTGAACGCGGACTCGTCGTCCAGCATGGCCCGCAACGTGCTGACCGGCACCAGGTAGGACAGGCCGGACGTGCTCTTCGCGTAGACGACGCCGATGACGCGGCCGTCGGCGTCGAGCGCCGCCGACCCCGAGGAGCCCGGCTCGACGCGCGCGTCGGTGACGAGCACCTGGCCGAGGTTGGAGTTCAGCGGGTCGGTGGTGGTGCCGATCACCCGGCCGTCGGTGATGGTCAGCTGGCCGCCGAGCGGGTAGCCAACGATCGTCACCGGGTCACCCTGCGCCGGGTCGGTGTCGGCCAGCTCGGGGGCGGACGGCAGGTCCTCCGAGGTGCGCACCAGGGCGAGGTCGGCCAGGCCGGTGGTGCTGGCGGCCGTCACGTCGACGTCGTGGCCGTCGTACGTCGACACCTGCAGCTGCGCGGAGTCCGCGACGACGTGCTTGTTGGTGACCAGCGTGGTCGCGGTGAGCGCGAACCCCGAGCCGGTGGACACCTCGCCGCACCCGACGTTGCGGATCCGGACCGCCATCCGTTGCACCGCGTCGAAGCCGTCCGGGGACAGCAGCGCGCTGCCGAGCGAGATCGTGGGCGTCGGCTGGGCGGTCGGCACCACGTCGCTCGGCACCGGCGGCGGCATCGGCGGCAGCGCGGAGCAGCCCGCGAGGAGCACGACGAGCACGAGCGGCCCGGCGACCCGGCGACGGGTCACTGGTTGAGCTCCGCCTGCAGGGCCGCGTTGGCGTCCCGTGCGTTGCCGCAGTAGTTCTCGACGTCCTGCCGGTAGGCGGCCAGCTGCGCCTGGTCGAAGGCCGCCGAGTTCTCGATGTAGCCGATGAGCTGCTCCTGCCCGTCGATGCAGGTGGCCAGCGCGGTGGCGACCTGCCCGGCCGCCTTGGAGACGCGAGCCTGGTAGTCGGCGAGCTGCTGCTGGGCCGCCGACTCGTCTCCGAGCTGCGCCTTCTCGTCGGCCAGCTGCGTGATGCGGGTCTGCGCGGTGGCGAGCTGGTCCTGGACCGCCTGGAGCTCGGTGCGGGTCGCCTCGAGGTCGGCGCGCGCCTGCGCCAGGTCGTTGCCGTGCTGCTCGGCGAGCGCCTCCCACTGCTGGGAGTGCTCCTGCCACGCGGCGTTGACCCGCAGCAGGTACCACGTCAGCCCCGCACCGGCGGCGAGCGCGATCGCGAGCAGCACGGAGAGCACGACGACGGCGGCGCGATGGCTGCGCACCTCGGGTGGCGGCAGGATCTGCGACCACGACTCCGGCGGCTCCGAGGGCACCGCGCCCGGCGCAGGGTCGGCCGGTTCGGGGGCCGGACCGGGCTGCCAGGCGTCCGCACCCGCGGGCGGGGCCGGCTGCATCGCGCCGTGCAACCAGACCGGGGTGGGCACCGCGGGCGCGCTGCCGGGCGCCGGCGGCTGGTCCGCGGCGGGGTGCCGGTGCTCGGGCTGACCGGGCTGCCAGGGTGCTTCGGTCACGTCCGTCAGGATAGGCGCGACGCCCACCGGTGCCCGCGAAAAGACCTGCGGAGCAGCAGCGGATGTGCGGGAGAATCGTCGCCATGCCCCGTCGGTCGCCGTACTCGGCGCTGTTCGCCCTGCCCGGCGTCGCGCGGCTGTTCGCGATCGCGTTCCTGGCGCGGCTGCCTCAGGCGATGACGGGCGTGGTGCTGACGCTGCACGTCGTGACCACGCTGCACCGCGGCTACGGCGAGGCGGGCCTGGTCACCGCGGTGATGACGGTCGGGATGGCGGTCGGCTCGCCCTGGCGTGGGCGCCTCGTCGACCGCCTCGGCCTGCGCCGTGCGGTGGCGCCGTCGGTCGCCGTCGCGTCCGTCGTGTGGTTCGTCGCGCCGCACCTGCCGTACCAGGCGCTGCTCGTCGCGGTGTTCGTCGGCGGCGTCTACCTGGTGCCGGCGTTTTCGGTGACGCGCCAGTCGCTGTCCGTGCTGGTGCCGCAGTCGCAGCAGCAGACGGCGTTCGCCGCGGACTCGGTGTTCGTGGAGCTGACGTTCATGGTGTCGCCGCTGGTGGGAGTGTGGATCGCGACCGCGGTCTCGACCACGGCGGCGCTCACCGTCACCGCCGTGGTCACCGTGCTGGGCGGGGCGCTGCTGGCGTGGGCGAACCCGCCGACGCGCTCCGGGAACGACGAGGCGCCGGCCCACCACGGCGGGCTGCGGTCGCTCGTCACGCCCGGGCTCGTCGTGGTGCTGCTCGCCGCGGTCGCGGCGGCGTTCGTCCTGGTCGGCACCGACGTGTCGCTCGTCGCGGCGCTCAACGAGGCGCACCGGACGCAGGACGTCGGCTGGATGGTCGCGCTGTGGTGCGTCGGCTCGGTCGTCGGCGGCCTGGCCTACGGGCTGTCGCACCGGGGGCTCCCGCCGCTCGTGCTCGTCGTGCTGCTCGCGACCGCGACGCTGCCCGCCGCCTTCCTCACCGGTCAGCCGTGGCTGGCGTTCGCGGTCGTCGTCGCCGGCCTGCCGTGCGCGCCGTCGCTGTCCGCGATCAACGCCTCGCTGGTGCGCCAGGTGCCGGAGGAGCGCCGGGGCGAGGTGATGGGCTGGAGCGGGACGGCCTCGACGGTCGGCAACGCGCTCGGGGCGCCGCTGGTGGGCTGGGTGATCGACCATGGCACCCCGGGTGCGGGGTTCCTCACCGCGGCGGTCGTCGGCGGTGCGGTCGCGGCCGGCGGGCTCGTCCTGCTGCGCGCGGTGCGGTCCCGGCGTCGGGCCGCACCGGTGCCCGACGAGCGGCCGGCGGGCCTGGTGGCGAGCTGAGGCTCAGGACACCGGTCCGGTGTACTTCTCGCCCGGGCCCTCGCCCGGCGGGTCCGGGTACGGCGACGCCTCCCGGAACGCCAGCTGCAGCGAGCGCAGCCCGTCGCGCAGCGAGCGCGCGTGCTGGTTGCCGATGTCCGGCGCCGAGGCGGTGACCAGCCCGGCGAGCGCCGTGATGAGCTTGCGCGCCTCGTCGAGGTCGGTGAGCTGGTCGCCCTCCTCGGCCAGGCCGCACTTGACGGCCGCCGCGCTCATGAGGTGCACCGCCGCGGTGGTGATCACCTGGACCGCCGGCACGTCGGCGATGTCGCGCGCGACCTCGGCGACGTCGGCGGAGTCGGGCGCGGAGTCGGGCGCGGGGGCCGGTGCGGGGGCCGGCGCGGGGCCAGGCGTGGACAGGCCGTCGGGGGAGGAGGGCATGGCCCGATCCTGCCACGGGCGTCTGGTAGCCTTGACGGTCGACTGACCCGGCAGGTGTCCGCGCGAGCGTGCTCGTGCGTGCGACTGCCGGGTGCACAAGTGGAGAACCTCCCACCTGGGTCCCGACTGACCTCGCACCGCGAGACCGACAGGGACCGGGTCACAGTCCGCGACGTGCGGCGTGCCCGCGCGTGGCCGTCCGGCGTGCGCGCCGTGCGGTGCGGTGCTGACGAGGCCTCCGCCTGTGCCCAGGGCGGGGGCCTTCCTCGTTCCGAGGCGGTCGCCCGACGACACCGAGGAGCACCACATCAGCGAGCCCCGCATCAACGATCGGATCCGCGTCGCCGAGGTCCGGCTTGTCGGACCCAACGGCGAGCAGGTCGGCATCGTCCGCGTGGAGGACGCACTGCGCCTGGCCCAGGACGCCGACCTCGACCTGGTCGAGGTCGCCCCCGACGCCCGGCCGCCGGTCGTCAAGATCATGGACTTCGGCAAGTTCAAGTACGAGGCCGACATGAAGGCCCGTGAGGCTCGCCGGAACCAGACGAACACGGTCCTCAAGGAGATCCGGTTCCGCCTGAAGATCGACCCGCACGACTACGGCACCAAGCTCGGCCACGTCGAGCGGTTCCTCAAGGGCGGCGACAAGGTCAAGGTGATGATCATGTTCCGCGGGCGCGAGCAGTCGCGTCCCGAGGCCGGTGTCCGCCTGCTCCAGAGGCTGGCCGACGACGTGCAGGAGTTCGGCTTCATCGAGTCGATGCCGAAGCAGGACGGCCGCAACATGATCATGGTGCTGGGGCCGGTGAAGAAGAAGGCCGAGCAGCGGTCCGAGGCTCGTCGGGCGGCGGCCCAGGCGAAGCCGGCCGAGCAGCCGGCCGCCGGGCAGGCTGCGTCGGCGCCCGCCGCACAGGCTCCGGCGGCGCCGGTCGCTCCGGTGGCCGACGAGGCCCCGGCGACCGCTCCCTCGCCCGGGGCCGAGACGGTGGCGGAGACCGTGGCGCAGACACTGGTCGAGCCCGTGACTCCGGTGGCTGTCGAGGCCGTCGCGCCGGCTGCTCCCCGTCCGCAGGCACCGCGCCCGCAGGCACCACGGCCGGCAGCGCCACGGCCCACGGTCGCCCGGACCGCGAGCGCCGCGTCGTCCGCCGGGTCGTCGGACACCCCTGCCGTCCCGCGTCCGCCGCGACCGGCGGCACCCCGCCCGGCCGCGCCGCGCGCCGCCACCCCGCGTCCCGCGAAGCCCCGCACCGAGAGCTAGCACAACCCCCGAGCCGCACGCCCCCGTGCGGCGATGAGACAAGGAGAGACGGCAGACATGCCGAAGAACAAGACGCACTCCGGTGCCAAGAAGCGCTTCCGCGTGACCGGCACCGGCAAGCTCATGCGTGAGCAGGCCAACGACCGTCACCTGCTGGAGCACAAGTCGAGCCGTCGCACCCGCCGCCTCGCCGGCGACCAGGTCGTCTCGGCCGTGGACACCCCGAAGATCAAGAAGCTGCTCGGGAAGTGACCACGGCGCGTCCCTGACGGGACGGCCGGGCACGACGAGCCTGGACGAGCAAGGAGCCATCACGTGGCACGCGTGAAGCGGGCGGTCAACGCCCAGAAGAAGCGCCGGACGACCCTCGAGCGCGCCAGCGGTTACCGCGGGCAGCGTTCGCGTCTGTACCGGAAGGCGAAGGAGCAGGTCACCCACTCGCTGGTCTACGCCTACCGGGACCGCAAGGCGAAGAAGGGCGACTTCCGCAAGCTGTGGATCCAGCGGATCAACGCGGCCTCCCGCGCGGAGGGCCTGACGTACAACCGCCTGATCCAGGGTCTCAAGCTGGCCGGGATCGAGGTGGACCGCCGCGTGCTGGCCGACCTCGCGGTCAACGACGCGCCGGCCTTCGCCGCGCTCGTCAAGCTGGCCAAGGACGCCCTGCCCGAGGACGTCAACGCGCCCACCGCGGCGTGACACCACCCTCCGGGGACCTGACCGGACGCCCGGACTCCGGACCGCTGACCAACCCCCGCGCCGAGCGGGTGCGGCAGGTCGCGGCCCTGGCCGGGCGTCCGGTGCGTGAGCGGACCGGCAGGTTCCTCGTCGAGGGGCCGCAGGCGGTCCGCGAGGCGGTGCGGTGCACGCCGTCGTCGGTCCGGGCGCTCTACCTGTCCGACGAGGCCGCGGTGCGGTACCCGGAGATCACGCAGGCGGCCGACGAGGCGGGCCTGGCGGCGCGGCTCGGCACGCCGGCGGTGCTCGACGCGATGAGCGCCGACGCGCAGGGCGTGGTCGCGGTGCTCGAGCGTGCCGACGTGACGCTGGCGTCGGTGCTGACCGGCACGCCGCGCCTCGTCGCGCTGCTCGCGCACGTGCGCGACCCGGGGAACGCCGGGACCGTGATCCGCGTCGCCGATGCCGTGGGGGCCGACGCCGTCGTCGTGTCGGAGAGCAGCGTCGACGTGCACAACCCCAAGGTGGTGCGGTCCACCGCGGGGTCGCTGTTCCACCTGCCCGTCGTCGCACGCGCGACGCTGCCGGAGACCGTCGCGGCGCTGCGCGCAGCCGGGCTGACCGTGCTCGCCGCCGACGGCGGCGGTGACCTCGAT
>CAZFTZ010000387.1:0-4580 GCA_964521875.1 uncultured Cellulomonas sp.
AGTCTGCCGGCAACGGGCGCGCCGATGCCTTCTCGGAAATCTGTGCGATCGTCATGGCGTCACCGATGCGCTTGCCGTGCGGAGGGCGTAAACCGAGCGAAAGTCCACATCGCGCGCAACGAGCACCTGAATCCGGTCGCCCTGCGCTTTGCGGATCGTTGGCGGTATGGCAATGGTCGAGCGCAGGACCTCCGTCATCACATCCGATGAGACGGACGGGTTGACGATGATCGTGCCCTCACCGCTTCCCGACTGTGCGGCGGCCTGGACCGCGCCATTGACGATCGAAATGAGGATGGCTGCTCCGAACCGATCCCAGAAGTGTCGATCGACGGTGCCGGGAAGGCCGGCGCGCCCGAGCTCATCCGTACCCGGCGAGGCAATCGGCACGACCACGCCTGCGGGAGTTCGTGCCTCGCTCCACAAGACGAAGACTCTGGATGCGCCCTGCTGCACTTGGGCGCGGGATTCACCGACCAGTTTCGTCCCGCGTTCGAGGAGCACGATGCGGCCGTCGCTGCCGAAGGTGTCCGTCGCCGTGATGCACGTCACCATGCCCGGAAGCGTCGAGTCGATCGCCGTCTCCAATGTGCAGTCGATAAACGCGCCTTTCGCCAGGAGGAACTCGCGCGTGGGGAGCACGTGTGCGCTCACCGCGGGCGTCGAGACGGGGCGGAGGAGCTCCGCAAGTCCATCGTTCTCACTCGCGGCGCTCGCAACAGGCGTGAGCGATGCAGGAGTGTCCGCAGTAGACACGTTGCGTGTGGGCTCGCTCGAACGCGCAAAGACGGCACCGGCCAATCGCCGCTCGAGCGCAAGATCGCTGGGCGATTTGGGTTTCGGCGCCGTGTTCGCATGCGCCGTCTGCAAAAGCGCATCCGACTGACGCCAGGCGGCCTCCGCCGCCGGATCTGGCAGCTCCGGCTCGGGTCCGAGAACCTTCCTCAGGGCGTCGTGCGGCGCAGCCCGCGGCGGCTCGATGCGTCCGAGCGGTGGCAGCGGCATCTCGCCCTTGGCCCGCGCCTGTGCGGCGCTTCGCGCGGCGCCCTCTGCATGGGCCTGGCGCGTGATGGCGGCCGAGTAGTACCAGGTGAGAAGACCGAGACCCATCGCCGACATGAGTCCAATGGCGAGAGCACTCGATACGCGGGAGTGCAGAGACCGCGCGCGGTTGATGGAGGGAATGCTCCGCTCGCCTTCCACAGTGTCGGCGGCCGACGGCGCTGACGTGGGGTCGGGTTCGGTGGCGCCCGCCGGCGGCTGCGATCCGCTCGGACTGCGCCGCGCAAAGAGACTCATGGGATCACCTGGCGAAGTTCACGAGAAACGCCGGGGGAGATCGTGTTCGAGTCGAGCCGCTTGCCTCCACCGTTGAACGCCTTGTTGACGATGCAGCCAGCGAGTTTGCCGCGACGTACGATGAACTGCCGCGCGACTCGATGGATGACGACATCACCGTCTTCCATGCTGAAGTTGAGAAGCGACTCGGTGCTATCGTCGTTCTTCACGAAGATCGCGGGTTGCTCCGATCGTGCTCCGAAGCGAATGCGCGTGTGCACGCCGTCATCAGATGCCGCCACGGGTTTGACGGCTGGGTCCCCGCAGAACCAGTAGTCGACGTTTCGGGGTCGTTCCGCTCGCGCCTTCGCGAGTCGCTCGTCCGCAAGGCGCGCCTGTGTGGCCTCTTTCGCGGCGGGCGCCTCCGGATAGAGGAAGCGCACCGCGTAGATCACCTCATCGAGGAGTGGGTCGGGCGCGCGGGCGCTCGCGGTATAGTCGAACTGGTAATGCCGTTTGCTCGTCAGCACCGTGAGGTTCGTGCCGACCTTGGCGGCCTTCGGTTTCAGGAACAGATGGTTGCCCTCGGCCACAAACGAGACGCCCTCGAGATCGCCGGCGCCGAGACCCACGAAGGTCTCTCCGGGCTCGAACTGCAGATCGATTTGATAGCCGACATAGCCGTACAGCCGATACACCTCCTCGCTGCTGTAAGTCGCCACCCGAATGCGGGGATCGCGCGAGCCAGCGCTCGGCAACACGTCTGCGCGCGCAGGGTGTACGAGCGCAGTCGCGCAGGACAGGAGAGCCAGCACGTGCCAGGGAACGCGCACGGTACCGATCACGGCTGCCCTCCTGCCCGCGCGGAACGGTTGATGGCGAGACCTGTCGTCTCCGGCAGGACTTCACTTTCCGGCTTGAACTCGACGATCTTGAAACCCAGAGGATTCCAATGACGCACCTTCGGATCGGACGGCGGATCGCCGTAGACGTACTGAACGGTCGCGATCCAGTGCGTCACCTGCTCGTCGACTCCACCCGCGGCGCGACGTGCCTTGAGATAGCGCACTTGCGCGAGGTCTGCGACGCCGTTCGCGCGCTTGAAAAAGCTCACGGAGACGACCTGCGCGCGAATCGTCGAGCCGTCCTTGTTCACGTTGAGCGGAGAGGCGGGATTGCTCGGGTTCCACGCCGCATACCACGCCTGATTGCGCTGAGCCGTATGGAACGCCCCGCACTCTTCGTAGTCGCTTTCTGCCGTTGCGAAGTTGAAGCGCTCGCATACGGTGACGTAATGCGAAAGCAGGTATCGCGTGATGCTCTCGTTCAACGTGGACTTGCCGTCATATGCCGGCACGACATCGACGATCCCGGTTGAGTTGTCGACGCGAATGACGAACGGCTCCACGCGCTTCAGCGGCGTGAGCCCGAGGATGGCAACGCTCGCAGCGATCGCGCAGGTCCACCCGGCGCTGGCGACGAACCAGGCAATGCGGGCGCTGCGCCGACTCTGCGCAGCGCGGTCTGCATCCCAGGATTGGCTCTCCTCGAAATAGGAGGTGAGTGCGGCATCCGTGCTCATGGCGCAGACTCCGCGGGAGCGTCCTTGGCGTGCTTCGCCGGCGCTGGCAAATTGATAGGAGTCAGCTTGCCGTCACATCGGACGACGTGACTGCGACATCCGTTGAGCGTCAGCGCCAGAGCGAGCGCACCGATACTGAGCAAGGTTCTGAGGGTCATGATCGAGCCCGAATCTGATTGGGACGCGCGAGCAGACGACTGACGCCGCGTCGGGTGTAGTAACCGGCCTTGCGACTCCAGGAGTCCCATCGCGAGGTTGTCGTGTCGGTGAGGCCTCGACCGAAGTCGCCGAGACTGCGCGTACCCTTGCGATACGCGCTGCCGAGTGCCCAGCCGACGGCGGCACTCGTGACGCCGAAGGTTGAAAGCGCAAGGCCGCTCGCCAAACCTGCGGCCATCGGCATAACCTGGCGCATGACGAGAAACGTGAGACCCGCGGCCACGCAAACGCGTGCTCCATCGGCGATCTGGATGCCCCCGCCCAGCGATGCGGCCTGCTGTGCCGCGGTCCCGACGACATGGAGCATGAGCGCTGCCACGAGCACGGTGAGAATGGAGATGAACGCGTAGTTGCAGAGCTGCGCCAACCAGGACTCGAAGAAGCGCTTTGTCGAGTCGAATAACAGCAGCGCGAAGAACAGCGGCCCTAGCGCAAGGAGCACCGACAAGGCGATGCGCGAAAGGGCCAGCAGGAACATCGTGTAAATCGCCGTCATCCCGACGATGACATACACGACGCCGCCAGCGACGTAGAACGAGAAATTTCCGCTCAGGATGCTTCCCTTGCGGATCAGAAGCTCGGCGGAGTCCGTGCCGGCATTCATGATCGCATCAGTCGTGCCGACAGGATCGCTCGCGCCGACAATGATCGACGCGAGCCGTGCGGGCGCCTGAAAGAAGGTATCCACGACGATGGGGTGATAGAGCCACAGTCTCAGGCTGACGCCGAGCACGATCGCCAGCAGGGCGATCCGCTTGATGCCCGCCGTGAACGGCTCTTCGACCTTTCCGGCGAGCTGCAGATAGCCCCAGATCATCACGTAGATGACGCCCAGCGTAACGACCGCCGGCTCGAGTGCGGCCGCAACGCGCCCGGTGTTGTCCCCGATGTACGTCAGGAGCAGCATGTTCAGCCAGGCGTCAAACTGCGCGAAGAAGCCCATGACTCGCCTTCCTGCAAGTGCTTCAGGACCTACGGTCGAACCTTCGACGCGTCGTCGTCGATCTCGCGCTTTTCGTTCGGGAGCGGGAGATCGAGCGGAGGAAGGTCCTTCCAGTGGCCGATGCTCTCCTGCCCTTCCGCCCGACTCGCGTTGACGCAATTGGGTGTCTGCCCGAAGTGGCCGGGGTCATCCGAGCATCGTGTGATCATGGCCTTGCGATCCTCCGGATGTTCGCGATACCAGGAAACGGTTCTTGCCGGCTCCTCACGCGAACAACCTGCCAAACCGAATCCACATATGGACAGCTGAACCAAGACCGAAGCAATTGCCGTTCTCATGTGCGCGTTCCTTTGTGAGCGAAAGCCTTCAGAGTCCTAGCGGCGGCAGATTTCGAAACGAACCAATGTCTGCGATCGCCTGCTCGCGAGCTCTCTGTTCTCGTGCCCGCTCCTCCGCCTGCGCGACCTGATACAGCGTCTCGAGCTTCGTTTGCTCGTTCTGGAGCATGCCCTGTTCGGCCGCGATACGAGCCTGCAAGTCGAGAATCGCCTTTTGGTC
>CAZFTZ010000388.1:0-7019 GCA_964521875.1 uncultured Cellulomonas sp.
GCGCTCATCTCGATCCAGTCCAGCTGCCGCATCGCTCCGGTGGCGCCGAGCGCGGCGAACCCGGGACGCATCCGTGCCGCCCAGGTCAGCGCGGTCGCGAAGTCGCCCAGCTCGCTGGCGGTCGACGCCGCGAACATCGCCGCGAACGCCGGGCAGGCGACGTCGCCGATCCGGGTCGCCCGCTCGTAGGCGGCCTCGGCATCCAGCAGCGCCCGTTCGAGCCGGCCGTCGTTCTCCGCCTCCTGGCCGGCACCGATGCACGCCGCGAAGGCGAGCAGCGGGTCGGGGTCGTCACGCAACGAGCGGATCCGGCCGAACATCGCGTCGCGGTCCGGCAGGTCGACGAGCTCGGCGATCGCCCGGGTGCGCGGGCCGAGCGCGCGCCGGCGCAGCAGCCGCAGCCGTGCCGACGCGCGCCGCTGGCCCGGCTCGTCCGTCACCAGCAGGGCGAACATCGCGAACACCAGGGCGACCACCGTGACGTCGACGTCCTCGTCCGGCACCTGCCAGCCGCGCAGCGCGCCGAGCAGCGTGCCGGCCAGGCCGCCGGCCCGCTCCTCCGAGCCGCGCATCGTCCAGCCCGCAGCGAGCCCGACGAACGTCCGCACGACGACCTCCGGCCGGCGTGCGTGGAACCCGTCGCCGGACACCTCGGCCGCGACCCGGAGCGCGAACAGCAGGTTCTCCTGGTCGCGCCGCAGCTCGGTGACGGCGGCCACCTGCCCCGGGCCGAGCAGCGCCGCCACGTCGCGGCTCGCCAGCCCCTCAGCCCAGTCGAGCAGCGCGTCACGCACCGCGTCGTGCTCGCCGGCGCCGGCGAGCCGGAGCAGGCCGAACTCGCGCACCGTCTCGAGCATCCGGTAGCGGCCGACGCCGCCGTCGTCGGTCACCGACAGCAGCGACTGCGTCACCAGGCCGTCGAGGTCGTCCAGCACGTCCAGCAGGGACCCGCGCCCCAGCCGGCCGATGGTCGCGGCCGCCTCGGTGCCGAACCCGTCGGGCAGCACCGCCAGGCGCCGCCACAACGTCCGCTGCCCGTCGGTCAGCAGGTTCCAGCTCCACTCGATGACGGCCTCGAGGGTGCGGTGCCGGTCGGGCGCTGCGGCGTCCCCGGAGCGCAGCAGCGTGAACCGCGCGTCGAGGTGCTCCTCGATCTCCTCCACCGAGAGCGTGCGCACCCGCGCGGCGGCGAGCTCGATGGCCAGCGGCAGCCCGTCCAGCCGTGCGCACAGCCGCGCGACGACCTCGTCGGGCAGCCGGACGTCCGGCCGCGCAGCCCGCGCCCGCTGCCGGAACAGCTCCACCGCGGGGCCCGCGTGCCCGCCGGTGCCGCCCGACGCGAGCGGTGCCAGCGGGTACGTCTGCTCCGCGGTCACGCGGAGCGGCGCCCGGCTGGTCGCCAGGATGCGCAGGTCGGGGACGTCCGCGAGCAGCTCGCTCGCCCACTGCGCCGCGCCGGCGACGACGTGCTCGCCGTGGTCCAGCACGACGAGCGACCGCGCACCGCGCAGCCGCGCCAGCACCTGGTCGTGGACGTCCCCGGCGAGCAGCCGGTCCGCGAGGCGCGCCGACCGCCCGGCGGCGAGCCCGAACGCGTCGGCCATCGCCAGCACCACGTCCGCGTCGGTGCGCACGCCGGCCAGCTCGACCACGACGACGAGCGGTGTCGTGACGGCCGCCCGCCGCGCGACCTCCTGCGCCAGCCTCGTCTTGCCCAGGCCGCCCGCGCCCAGGATGGTCACCAGCCGGGACGACGCCAGTGCGGCCGCGACGGCGGCGACGTCACCGTCGCGACCCAGCAGCGGGTTCGGTGCCGCCCGCAGCCCGTGGGCGACGTGCCGCACGAGCGGTTCGGGCGCCTCCGGCGGGGCCGGCGGCGGGCCGGTCGAGGCCGGGGGCGACGGCGGAGGCGCGGGAGCCACGGACCCCGGGTGGACCGGCACGAACCCGCGCACCGGCTGCGCCGTGCCGTCCGCCCGTGTGTACGTCAGCGCCGGGGCGGCGTCGCGATCCTGCTCGTCCGCCGCCAGCAGCCGGTCGTGCAGCGCGACGAGGTCGGGCGCCGGGTCGGCACCCAGCTCGGCGAGCAGCGCGTGACGCAGCCGCGCGAACACCTTCACCGCGTCCGCGCCCTTGCCCTGAGCCGCCAGGGCCGTCATCAGCGACCGTGCCGCGTCCTCGTCGAGCGGTTCGGCCGCCAGCGCCCGCGATGCCAGGGTGACGACGGTCGCGTGGTCGCCGGCCGCCTCCGCCGCCTCGCGGCGCAGCCCGACGAGATCGTCGTGCAGCCGCTGGGCGGCGCCGCGCAGCTCGACCGCCACCGGTCCGTCGCCGAGGTCCTCGCCCGGCTCGCCGCGCCACAGCGCCAGCGCCTCCGCCGCGAGCCGCGCCGCCTCGTCGGGCCGCCCGTCGGCGAGCTCGCTGCGCCCGGCGGCGAGGTCCCGGCGGGCCGTCGACAGGTCGCTGCCGGACCCCAGCGCGTACCCCGTCGGTAGCGAACGGACCACGCCGGGGGCCGCGGACTGCCGCAGCCGTGAGACCAGGTTGTGCAGCGCGGCCCGCGGGTCGGCCGGCGCGTCGTCGGGCCACAGCTCGTCGACGAGCACCGGCACACTCACCGGGACCCCGTCCGCGAGCGCCAGCGCGGCGACGAGCGCGGCCGCACGGGTGCCACGCGGCGGGTGCAGGACGGCGTCCGGACCGGTGACCTCGACCGGTCCGAGCACCCGGACCGCGGGCGGTGGCGTCTCCGACGTGTCGGCTGGCACGTTCCGACACCCTAGCCGCCGACACCCTCGCGCACCCCGCTGGCATCCCGGTGAGGTCCCCCTACCCTGGTGCCCGTGACCAGCGCACCCGCGTCCGCACCGTTCTCCCTCGACCGGCTCCGCCCGGTATGGCGGGACCGTGCCGTGATGGCGAACCTCGTCGCGCAGGTCGTCATCGTCGTCACCGGTGGCGCGGTGCGGCTGACGGCGTCCGGGCTGGGCTGCTCGTCGTGGCCGTCGTGCGAGCCGGGGCAGTTCACGCCGACGCTGCACGGCGCGACGAGCTACCACCCGTTCGTCGAGTTCGGGAACCGGACGATCACCGGGGTGCTCGTCCTCGTCGCGCTCGCGGTCGTGCTGCTGGCCGGCCTCGACCGGAGCCGCTCGTCCGGGTACCGGGCGTTGGCGTGGGTGCCGCTCGTCGGAGTGCTGGTGCAGGCCGTCGTCGGCGGGATGGCAGTCCGGTACGACCTGCCGCCGGCCGTCGTCGGCAGCCACATGCTGATCTCGATGGTGCTGGTCGCCGCCTCCGGCTGGCTGTGGGTGCGCAGCAGGGAGGGTGACGCCGCGCCGCGGTGGCTCGTGACGAGCACCACGCGCGCGCTGGTCGCGGTGCTGTGCGCGGTCGCGGCCGTGGTCGTCGTGCTCGGCGTGGTCACCACCGGCGCCGGCCCGCACTCGGGTGACGACGAGGTGGGTTACCGCTTCGCGGTCGACCCGCTGACGATGGCCAAGGTCCACGCCGGCTCGGTGTGGGTGTTCGTGGCGCTGCTCGCGCTGACGATCTACCAGCTCCAGGTGCGCGCCCGGCGCGTCGAGGCGCCGCCCGAGCCGACCTACCGGACGGCCGACGGCACGACCCAGCCCGCGCGAGGCTTCGCGCCGCTGCCCGCGCCGCCGGACTACCGGGTGCCGCTTCACGCGGGCTACCGGCTGCTCGGCGTCACGCTGCTGCAGGGCGTCATCGGCTACGTCCAGGTGGCGACCGAGCTTCCGATCGCGCTGGTCAACCTGCACATGCTCGGGGCGGCGCTGCTGGTCGCGGCGCTGACGCTGTTCGTCGGCACGCTGCGCACCCGCTGGCACGCCCCGGTCGCGCAGGTCGCCACCGGGGTGGTCGACACGCCCGACGCCGCGGCCGCCTGACCTCCCCGACCGCTCGCCCTCGCCGCTGCGCCCTGCGGGCAGCACTCGACGGGCGCCACTCCCCTCAGCACCGGTGGGAGTGAGCCGATCGGGAGGGCATGACCGGACCGCGCCTCGCCGCAGCCGTCGTCGTCGCCACGTGCGCCCTGGTGCCGGTCACGGCGTCCGCGTCGGCGAGCGACGACGCGCGGGTCACCTGGGAGCAGGTGCGCGCCGCGCTGGTCGCCGCCCGCCGGCCCCCGACACCCCAGCCGGCGCCGCCCGCCACCGCCCCGGCCGACCCGGCCGCTGCCGGCTCGGTCGCGGCCACCGTCCCGGTGACCATCCCCGACCTCACCTGGGCGCTCGACGACCCCACGGCGTCCCCGGGCGTCCGCCGCGCCGCATGCCACCAGGTCACCGGCCTGGACGACGAGACCGCGGCACCGCTGGCCGCATGCCTCGCCCACCTCGGCACCCCGGCGCCGGGCCACGGGACCACGCCCGGTCACACGCCGTCGCCCGGTCACACACCTGCGCCGGGGCACGGGACCCCCGGTCACGGCCCGACGAGCCCGTCGCTGGCGAGCCCGTGGCCGTCGAGCCACCGACCGCCGGCCCACTGGGGCCCGCGATGAGGTAGACATCGCAGGTGCCCTCCCCGCTCGCCCCGCCGTTCCCGCGGTCCGCCGTCCGCGCCGCCGCAGCACGCGCCGCCCACCTGCTGGTGGACGACGAGCCGCACCTCTTCGCCGACACGCTCGCCGCTCGCCTGCTCGGCCCCGACGGCGACGAGCCGATCGGCTACCACCGCGCACGCCCCGACCATCCCCTGCTGCGGGCGGTCCGCGTCGAGGCGACGGCCCGCGCCCGCTTCGCCGAGGACCTGCTCGCAGCGTCGGGCATCCGCCGCTACGTCGTCGTCGGCGCCGGGCTGGACACGTACGCCTACCGGCACCCGGACGGCCCGGTCCGCGTCGTCGAGGTGGACCGCGCCGACGCGCAGGACGGCAAGCGCGCGGCGCTCGCCCGCGCCGGGCTGGCGGAGGCGGACGCGCCGGTGACGTTCGCCGCCGCCGACCTCGCCGTCACCCCGCTCGAGCAGGCGCTGCGCGGCGCGGGCGTCGAGGCGTCGGAGACGATCTTCGTCGCGGCGCTCGGCCTGGTGATGTACCTGACGGCCGACGAGCTCGCCGGGCTGGCGCGCCAGGTCGCCGCGTGGCCCGGCGGCGCGCAGCTCGTCCTGGACCACCTCCGCCCACCGGCCGACGAGGCGGCCCGCGCCTACAGCGACGCCGTGGGCTCGTCGGTCGCGGAGGGCGGGGAGGCGTGGCGCAGCCGGCTGACGCCCGAGGAGGCCGTCGGCCTCGCCCGTGAGGCGGGCTTCACCCGGGTGCGGACGGCGAGCCCCCGCGACGCCCTGCCCGCCGGGCTGTGGGGCCGCGCCGACGGCCTGCGTCCCGGTGGGACGTCGAGCTTCCTGCACGCCGCGACGTAGCACGCCACGGTGCGGCGACCGGCAGCCGTCAGTCGCCGGCGGGTCCCAGCGTCCTCCAGCCCGCGGCCCTTGCCGCCGACGCGGCCAGGACTCCCACCACCGCCGTCGGGCTGCGCAGCGACCCGTCGAGAACGGCCGCCACCGCCTCGTCGAGCGGCACCCAGACCGGCACCATGCCGGCCTCCTCGTCCTCGCGGACGAAGCGCGAGCCGTCCGGCACCGGCGTCAGGTCGCGGGCGAGGAACACCGTGATGTGCTCGTCGGACCCGCCGGGGGACGTGTAGAACGACGCGAGCCGCCACCATCGGCCGGCCACCAGGTCCGCCTCCTCGGCGAGCTCGCGGCGGGCGGCCGCGACCTCCGGCTCGCCCGCCACGTCGAGCAGCCCCGCCGGTGGCTCCCACAGCTCGCGCCGCACCGGGTGGCGGTACTGCGACAGCAGCAGCACCCGGTCCTCGTCGTCCAGCGCGAGCACCGCGACCGCGCCCGGGTGCGCCGTGTACTCCCGCAGCACGGGTGCCGGGCCGCCCAGGTGGACGCGGTCGGCGACGACGTCGAACACCCGCCCGTGGTGCAGCACCGCGTGCTCGGCGACGGGCCGGCTCGCCGCCTCGTCGTGCGGACGCGCCCCCACCGTCAGGCGCCGGTGCGGTGCGCCAGCGCGGCGGCGACCAGCCCGCGGAACAGCGGGTGCGAGCGCGTCGGGCGGGACTTGAACTCCGGGTGCGCCTGCGTGGCGACGAAGTACGGGTGCGTCTCGCGCGGCAGCTCGACGAACTCGACGAGCGACGTGTCCGGCGAGACGCCGGAGATCACCAGCCCCGCCTCCTCGAGCTTGTCGCGGTAGGCGTTGTTCACCTCGTACCGGTGCCGGTGCCGCTCGGAGACCTTCTCGGCGCCGTACAGCTCGTGGACGATCGTCCCCGGCGTCAGCACCGCCTCGTAGGCACCCAGGCGCATCGTGCCGCCCATGTCCCCGTCGCCCTCGACGATCGCCAGCTGCTCGGCCATCGTCGCGATGACGGCGTGCGGCGTCTCGGGGTCGAACTCGGACGACGAGGCACCTTCCAGCCCGACGACGTGCCGGGCGAACTCGATCACCATGCACTGCAGGCCCAGGCACAGGCCGAGCGCCGGGATCCGGTTCTCGCGCGCCCAGCGCAGCGCGCCGACCTTGCCTTCGATGCCGCGCACGCCGAACCCGCCGGGCACGACGATCCCGTCGACCCCCGCCAGCGCGTCGTGCGCGCCCGCCAGCGTCTGGCAGTCGTCCGAGGTCACCCAGCGGATCGTCACCTTGGCGTCGTTGTGGAAGCCGCCGGCGCGCAGCGCCTCGGTGACGGACAGGTACGCGTCCGGCAGGTCGATGTACTTGCCGACGAGCGCGATCTCCACCTGGTGGCTCGGCTCGTGGACCCGCCGCAGCAGCGCGTCCCAGCCGCTCCAGTCGACGTCGCGGAACGGCAGCGCCAGGCGCTGCACGACGTAGGCGTCCAGGCCCTCCTTGTGCAGCACGCGCGGGATGTCGTAGATGCTCGGCGCGTCGACGGCGTTGACGACTGCCTCGACGTCGACGTCGCAGAACAGCGCGATCTTCCGCTTGACGGGCTCCGGCACCTCGCGGTCCG
>CAZFTZ010000389.1:0-4612 GCA_964521875.1 uncultured Cellulomonas sp.
CCATGGGTCACTCGATCGACTTCCACGCCGGCGAGCTGGCGCCCGACGAGCCGATGCGGACCATCGAGCCGGGGGAGACTCTGGAGTACACGTTCACCGCGACGCGGGCGGGCGTGTGGATGTACCACTGCTCGACGATGCCGATGTCGAACCACATCGCCAACGGGATGTTCGGTGCGGTGGTGATCGAGCCGTCCGATCTTGCGCCGGTCGACCGGCAGTACGTCGTGGTGCAGTCGGAGGAGTACCTCGGTGCCACCGGCGACTCCGCCGACGCGGCGAAGATCGCGGCGCTCGTGCCCGACGTCGTCGCCTTCAACGGGCGGGCGTTCCAGTACGACGCGCACCCACTGACCGCTCGCGTGGGGGAGCGGGTGCGGTTCTGGGTGCTCGACGCCGGGCCGAACCTGGCGCTGTCCTTCCATGTGGTGGGGGCGCAGTTCGACACGGTGTGGTCGGAGGGCTCGTACTCGGTGCGCGACGGTGTGGCGGCGTCCGGCGCGTCGTCGGGCACGGCCGGGGCGCAGGTGCTGCGGCTGCTGGCGGCGCAGGGCGGGTTCGTCGAGCTGGTGCCGCCGGCGGCGGGGCACTACGCCTTCGTCGACCACGCGATGAGCCTGGCCGAGAAGGGCGCGCACGGGGTGCTCGAAGTGACGGACTAGTCCCTCGCGGGGCGGAACCGGGCCCGGCCGTCGCATGGATAGATTCCACGCATGTCCTACGACGCCGTGATCGACGCGCTGCGCACCTTCGTCGCCGAGCGCGAGTGGGCGCAGTTCCACACGCCCGAGAACCTCGCCAAGAGCGTGTCGATCGAGGCGGCCGAGCTGCTCGAGTGCTTCCAGTGGAGCGCGGAGCCGGATCGGGACCAGGTTCGAGCCGAGCTCGCGGACGTCCTCACGTACTGCTTCCTCCTTGCCGACAGGATCGGCGTGGACCCCGAGCAGATCGTGCTCGACAAGCTCGACGAGACACGAGCGAAGTACCCGGTCGACAAGGCGCGTGGCCGGAGCACGAAGTATGACCAGCTTTAGGATCGAGCGCCTTCGTTTCGCGCCGGGCGACGTGGACGCCTGGGCTGACGGAGACCCGAAGCGCCGCAACTGGCCCGTGGTCTACACGCTGGACGACGACCGGCGCGTCTACGTCGGGCAGACGTCGTCCGCGCGGTCGCGACTGCGGCAGCACCTCGGCAACGCGCAGAAGAAGACGCTGGCGCGGGCGCGGGTCGTGATCGACGAGGAGTTCAACCAGTCGGTCTGTCTCGATCTCGAGTCGCACCTCATCGCCTGGTTCTCCGGCGACGGCAAGCTGCAGGTGGTCAACCGCAACGAGGGGATGACCGACGCCGACTACTTCGATCGCGACCGGTATCGCGAGGCCTTCGCCGGGATCTTCGACAGCCTGCGGGAGGAGGGTCTCTTCACCCGGAGCATCGGGGACATCCAGAACCAGGACCTGTTCAAGCTGTCGCCCTTCAAGGCGCTCACCGACGACCAGAGCATCGCGGTGCTGGACATCCTCGAAGGACTCTTCCGGCACCTCGACGCGGGCACCGGGAGCACCAGCGTCATCGAAGGCGGACCGGGGACCGGCAAGACGATCGTCGCGATCTACCTGATGAAGCTGCTCGCCGACATCCAGGCCACCGGCCCGGGCGACGAGATCGACGGCGACTCTGTGTTCTCCGACTTCTTCCTCGAGGGCTATCGCGACCGGCTCACCGGCTTCCGGACGGCGCTGGTGATCCCCCAGCAGTCCCTGCGTGCGTCGGTCCGGCGCGTCTTCAGAAAGACGCCGGGACTCTCGCCTGCGATGGTCCTGACACCCTTCGAGGTCGGGATGTCCGACGAGCCCTTCGACCTGCTCGTCGTGGACGAGGCGCACCGGCTCGGCCAGCGCGCCGCGCAGGCCGCCGGGCCGCTGAACCGGAAGTTCGCGCAGATCAACGTCAGGCTGTTCGGCCGGGACGACGTCGTGCGCACGCAGCTGGACTGGATCCGCAGGCAGAGCACGCACCAGCTGTTGCTCGTCGACGCCCGCCAGTCGATCAGGCCGGCCGACCTGCCCCTCGCTGCCGTCGAGTCGCTGGTCCGTTCCGCCGAGCGGGACCACGCGCACTACACCCTGACCACGCAGATGCGCGTTCGTGCGGGGGAGGACTACATCGGCTACGCCCGCGCCCTCGTGTCCGACGACCCGCCGCCGCGGCGCAGGGACTTCAGCGACTACGAGCTCACGCTCTTCGACGACTTCGCCGCCATGCACGACGCGATTCGTGCCAAGGACGCCACGGAAGGCCTCGCGCGGTGCGTCGCCGGGTACGCATGGCCCTGGCCGAGCAAGAAGGACCCGGCTGCGTTCGACATCGAGCTCGACGGCTGCAAGCTGCGGTGGAACGTCACCGCGATCGACTGGATCGACTCGCCGGGCTCGCTGGAGGAGATGGGCTCGATCCACACCGTCCAGGGCTACGACCTGAACTACTGCGGCGTGGTGATCGGTCCTGACCTGCGCCTGGATCCGCTGACAGGGCGGCTGCGATTCGACCGTGCCTCGTACTTCGACACTCGCGGCAAGGCGAACAACAACCTGTTGGGCATCAGGTACACGGACGACGACCTGCTCGCCTACGTCGAGAACATCTACGGCGTCCTGCTGACGCGCGGGATCCGCGGCACGTACGTCTACGTGTGCGACGGGCCGTTGCGCGAACGCCTCCGCCACTACATGTCCTCACGCTGAGGTGCGGAGCGGACGATGACGCGGTGGACCACGGAGCAGGTCGAGGGGGCGGCGCCCGACTCCTCCTCGATCGCTGCCGCGCGGAAGCTCGCCCGGCCCGGGCCGTGGTCGGACACCGGCTCCAGCGAGACCCTCCTCTGGGGCAAGTGTCAGGGGTCGGGTCGGACGCCGTACCAGGTCAGCGTGGACCTGACGGGCCCGGCGTTCCGGTGCTCGTGCCCCAGCCGCAAGTTCCCGTGCAAGCACGCGCTCGCGCTGATGCTGATGTGGGCGCAGGGGACGGACGCCCTCGCCGATGCGGCGCAGGCGGAGTTCGCGCAGGAATGGGCGGACGACCGTGCGGGCCGAGCCGAGGGTCGCGTCCCGCGGCCGCAGCAGGGCGAGAGCGGAGAGCAGGTCGCCGCAGTTGCGGACCCGGTGGCCGCGAAGCAGCGTCGGGAGGCCCGGCTCGAGCTGATGGACGCCGGTGCGGAGGAGCTCTCGCTGTGGCTCGCCGACCTCGTCCGTGCCGGCCTGGCGACGGCTCGCCGCCAGCCGCTGAGCTGGTGGGACGCGGAGGCGGCCCGCCTCGTCGACGCACAGATGCCCGGGCTCGCCGACCAGGTGCGCGACATCGGCACTTTGGTCAACCGTGGTTGGACGGGTTCCTCGACGGGGACGCGCTCCTGCTCGTGCACGACGCCGGACTGCTCGCGCTGGAGGACGCGTGGGTCACCGATGTGCCCGACGGGACGTTCGACGACCTGCTCCCGCTGCTCCGCAGGTCCTTCTCGCGGTACACCATCGGGGAGCGCCGCCAGCTCGGCCACCGGCTGCAGTTCTCGGGTGGAGCGCTGGAGGGGACGGGCTCGTCGCTCGACCTGGTGCCGGGGCTGCCTGCCGCCCGGGCGATGGGCCGACTGCTCGGACTCGAGGTGGCCGGATGAGCCCGCCGGAGGATCTGACCGACGTCGTCGGTCAGCCCGACCCCGATGTCCAGCGCCGCGACCGGCTGCAGCGTTGGCGCCTCGTCCTCGGCAGCGACACGGCACCGGCCGCGGGGGCCGCGTCGCTGGTGCGCTCCGGGGTGACGATGATCGCGCTGCTTGCGCTGAGCGACTCCGGCCGGCCCTCGTTCGACGCCCGGCACGCGGCGGCTCTCGCGGAGATCGGCGTGCCGGCCTTCGCGTGCACGCCGGACGCCGTCCCCGAGCTCCTGGCCGCGGCGATCGAACGACGCGACATCGGGGCGTGGGCTGCGGAGCGCGGGATCGTCACCGCTCATGCCACGGAGGGGTAGATCCTGGACACCGAAGGCGGCCCGGCCGCGGTGCCCGGCGCACAGCGGGGCCCCGCCCGCCACGAATGGCGAACGGGGCCCCGGTCGTGCCCGCCAGCGGGTCACCCATGGGAGCAGCCACAGGCGACCCGCTGACGATCACACGTCGTAGTACAGCTCGAACTCGTACGGGTGCGGCCGCAGCCGCAGCGCGTCCACCTCGGCCGACCGCTTGTAGTCGATCCACGTCTCGATGAGGTCCGGCGTGAACACGTTGCCGGCCGTGAGCCAGTCGTGGTCGGCCTCGAGGTTGTCGAGCACCTCGTTGAGCGAGCCCGGCACCTGCTTGACCTTGGCGTGCTCCTCGGGCGGCAGCTCGTAGAGGTCCTTGTCGATCGGCTCCGGCGGCTCGATCCGGTTCTGGATGCCGTCGAGGCCGGCCATGAGCATCGCCGAGAAGGCGAGGTACGGGTTCGACGACGGGTCCGGGACGCGGAACTCGAGGCGCTTGGCCTTCGGGTTGGTGCCGGTGACGGGGATCCGGATGCAGGCGGACCGGTTGCGGGCCGAGTAGACCAGGTTGACCGGAGCCTCGAACCCGGGCACCAG
>CAZFTZ010000390.1:0-6337 GCA_964521875.1 uncultured Cellulomonas sp.
GTGCTGCGCGGCCTGCAGGACACCCGCACCCCGCTCGTCGTCGCCGCCACCGGCGCGGCGGCGAACGCCGGCCTCAACGCGCTGCTGGTCTACCCGGCCGGCATGGGCATCGCCGGCTCCGGGCTGGGCACCGCGCTGACCCAGCTCGCGATGGCGGCCTGGCTCGGCGCGCTCGTCGTGCGCGGCGCCCGACGACGAGGGGCGAGCATCGCCCCGACCGCCGACGGCCTGCGGGGCTCTGCCCGTGCCGGCGTCCCGCTGCTGGTCCGCACCGCGACGCTGCGCGCGGCGATCGTCCTGACGACGTGGGTCGCCACCGGCCTGGGCACCTCCGCCCTCGCCGGGCACCAGGTGGTCAACGCCGTGTGGGGGCTGACCGCGTTCGCGCTGGACGCCCTGGCGATCGCCGCTCAGGCGCTCGTCGGGCACGCCCTCGGTGCCGGCGACGTGCCGCGCGCCCGGCTGCTGCTGGGCCGCACCCTGCGCTGGGGCGTCGCCGTGGGCGGAGCGCTGACCGTGCTCGTCGCCGCAGCCAGCCCGCTGCTGGTCCGGCTGTTCTCCGCCGACGACGAGGTGCGGCGGGCGGCCGTGCTCGGCCTGGTGGTCGCCGCGGTCTGCCTGCCGATGGCCGGGTGGGTGTTCGTCCTCGACGGCGTGCTGATCGGCGCCGGCGACGGGGTCTTCCTCGCCCGGGCGGGACTGGTGACGCTCGTCGTCTACCTGCCCGCCGCGCTGGCGGTGCGTGCCTGGGCGCCGGACGGTGCGGCGGGCCTCGCCTGGCTGTGGGCCGGCTTCGCCGGCGTCTTCATGCTGTCCCGAGCCGTGACCACCGGGTGGCGCGCTCGCGGATCAGGGTGGACAGTGACCGGGTCGGATCGCAGGTGAGAACCCGTGCCGTTGTAATCCCGCAGTGTGGCGGGGTTGTCGAATCGTGATCCGTCGTTGTGCTGAGGTAACGCAACGGAAACGCGACGGGCCTACGTTGACGCCCAGCCCCGACGCTGACGGGTCGGGATTCTGGGGGGCGCTCGTCGACCACCCCGAACAACCACGGAGGTAGCACATGCGCAGATCCACTCCGCGCCTGGCAGGCGTGGCGCTGGTCACCATCGCCGGGCTGGTGCTCGTCGGCTGTTCCTCGAAGTCCCCTGGCTCGACGAGCTCGGGCAGCGCCTCGGCCTCGCTCTCGATCCAGCCGCTCCTGCAGGTGGACAGCGACGGCAAGAAGGTCGAGTCCAGCGACTCCGGGACCCCGGCCGACCCGGCCGGTGACGGCACGGCGAAGTGCGACGCGACGACGACCATCGCCATGGCGGGCGCCCTCACCGGCGCGAACGCCGCCCTCGGCATCAACATCGAGAACGGCGTCAAGCTCGCGATCAAGAAGCACAACGACGCGAACGCGGACTGCCAGGTCCAGTACAAGGGCTACGACACCGAGGGTGACCCGGCCAAGGCGCCCGCGGTCGCGACGCAGATCATCAACAACGCGGACGTCCTCGGCCTGATCGGCCCGGCGTTCTCCGGCGAGACCAAGGCGACCGGCGCCGCGTTCCACGACGCGGGTCTGCTGTCGCTGACCGCCTCGGCGACGAACCCCGACCTGACGAAGAACGGCTGGACCAACTTCTTCCGCGGCCTGGCGAACGACGCCGTGCAGGGTCCGTCCGTGGCGGGCTACCTGGTGAACACCGCCGGGTACAAGAAGGTCTGCGTCGTGCAGGACGACTCCGACTACGGCGTCGGCCTGGCCGAGCAGATCACCTCGGGCCTGGGAGACGCCGCCGACGCGGACTGCGCCCTGTCGGTGAAGACCGGTGACAAGGACTTCTCCGCCGCGGTGACCGCGATCAAGAGCGCCGCTCCGGACGCGATCTTCTACGCCGGCTACTACGCCGAGGCCGCTCCGTTCGTCTCGCAGCTGCGCGACGGCGGCGTGACCGCGGTCTTCGTCTCCGGTGACGGCACGAACGACCCCGAGTTCGTCAAGCAGGCCGGCTCGGCGTCCAAGGACGCCGTCCTCTCCTGCCCCTGCGGCCCGGCGCCCGAGGAGTTCGAGAAGGCCTACGAGGCGGAGTTCAACATCGCCTCCGGCGTCTACTCGGTCGAGGCGTACGACCTGGCGACGATCGTCCTCAAGGCGATCGACGGCGGCGCCACCACCCGTGCCGACGTGATCGACTTCGTGAAGAACTACTCCGGTGACGGCTACGCCCGTCACTACCAGTGGGACGAGACGGGCGAGCTCGCCTCCGCCCTCATCTGGATCTACCAGGTGCAGTAACCCCCGGACGACGGCCCGGGCCCGATCCCCGGGCCCGGGCCGTCGTCGTTCGTCCCCCGTTCGCGGCGACCGGCACGTCCATGCCACGCCCTTCACCTCGGGAGGAGCCCTCCTTGAGCAGCGCAGTGCTTGTGGCCGGTCAGGTGCTCTCCAGCTTCAACATCGACAACCTCGGCCGGGACTTCTGGTCCCTGACCGTCGACGGCCTGACGTACGGGGCGATCTACGCCCTGGTCGCCGTCGGGTACACCCTGGTCTACGGCGTGCTGCGGCTGATCAACTTCGCGCACTCCGAGATCTTCATGCTCGGCATGTTCGGCCAGTACGTCACGCTGATGCTGTTCGGCTTCTCGCCGCAGGGCGACACGTACGACCAGGGCATCGTCATGACGCTCGTCTACCTCGGCCTGGCGATGATCGGCGGCATGGTGGTCGCCGGCGGCGCGGCCGTCGGCCTGGAGCGCGTCGCCTACCGGCCGCTGCGACGGCGCGGCGCCCCGGCGCTCGTCTTCCTCATCACCGCGATCGGCGCCTCGTTCGTGCTGCAGGAGTTCGTGCACTTCGTGCTCCCGAAGCTGACCGGCAACACCCTCGGCGGCCTCAACGCACAGCAGCCGATCAAGCTGGTCAGCCCCAGCACGCAGTTCACGTTCGGCGGCGCCAGCATCGACAACATCGAGATCGCCATCATCATCTCGGCCCTGGTGCTGGCGTTCGCCACCGACCGGTTCATCAACGGGACCAAGTTCGGGCGCGGCATCCGCGCCGTCGCGCAGGACCCGGTGACGGCGACGCTGATGGGCGTCTCGCGCGAGCGCGTCATCATGCTGACCTTCCTCATCGGCGGCGTGCTCGCCGGTGCCGCCGCCCTGCTGTACACGCTGCGGGTCCCCAACGGGATCATCTACAACGGCGGGTTCATCCTCGGCATCAAGGCGTTCTGCGCCGCCGTGCTCGGCGGCATCGGCAACCTGCGCGGCGCGCTGCTCGGCGGCCTGCTGCTGGGCGTGATGGAGCTGTACGGGCAGTCCGTGTTCGGCACCGAGTGGCGCGACGTCGTCGCCTTCGTCGTGCTCGTCCTCGTGCTGATGTTCCGGCCGACCGGCATCCTGGGTGAGTCGTTGGGGAGGGCCCGAGCATGACCACCGAGACCACACCCACCGCCCCCGCCGCCCCCCACCTGGGCGCCGGCGACCGGCTGCGCCTGTGGTGGTCGGCGCTGCCGCGGCCGTACCAGTGGGGCATCGGCGTGCCGTTCATCGCGCTGCTGGCGGCGCTGCCGATCCTGCGCCCGCCGGTGCTCACCACCGAGGGCACCGACTTCGGCGGCGTGCTCGCCCAGTTCGGGATGTACGCGCTGCTGGCGATCGGCCTCAACGTCGTCGTCGGGCAGACCGGGCTGCTGGACCTGGGGTACGTCGGCTTCTACGCGATCGGCGCGTACACCGTCGGCCTGCTCACCAGCCCGAACAGCCCGTGGAACCTGACCGACACCTGGCTGTCGCGCCACTGGGCGTGGATCTTCGCGCTGCCGATCGCGATCGCGATCACCGCCGTCTCCGGACTGATCCTCGGCACCCCGACACTGCGGCTGCGCGGCGACTACCTCGCCATCGTCACCCTGGGGTTCGGCGAGATCGTCCGGCTGCTGGCGGACAACCTGACGACGATCACCGGCGGCGGCCGCGGCCTGTCCCAGATCGCCTACCCGCTGCTGGGCCAGAGCGAGTCGCGGCCCAACGGCGTGTTCTCCGCCGGCAACACCACCGTGCCGTTCAACTTCGGGACCTGGTGGTACTGGGTGTCGCTGGCGCTGATCATCGTCGTGCTGCTGATCGTCGGGAACCTCGAGCGCTCCCGCGTCGGCCGCGCCTGGGTGGCGATCCGCGAGGACGAGGACGCGGCCGAGATCATGGGCGTGCCGACGTTCAAGTTCAAGCTGTGGGCGTTCCTCATCGGTGCCTCGATCGGCGGCCTGTCCGGCGTGCTCTACGCGGGCCAGGTGCAGTTCGTCAGCCCGCCGACGTTCAACGTCATCAACTCGATGCTGTTCCTGTGCGCCGTCATCGTCGGCGGCCAGGGCAACAAGCTCGGCGTCATCCTCGGCGCGTTCATCATCGTGTACCTGCCGAACTTCTTCCTCGGCCGGTCCTCGCTGTTCGGCATCCCGATCGACGGCAACGCGATCGCCGACTACAAGTACCTGTTCTTCGGCCTGGCGCTCATGGTGCTCATGATCTTCCGGCCCCAGGGCCTGTTCCCGGCGCGGCAGAAGCTCATGACGTACGGCCGCGAGATCTACGCCGTCGCCCGCAAGGCCGCGCTCGCCGCGGCGGGCCGGGGCCCGGTGGCCGACGAGACGACGGGAGGTGCGCGATGAGCACCGGACCGAACGACCCCCGCGCCGGCGCCGAGCACGGCGCCCAGCACCTCGGCACCGAGGGGGAGATGCTGACGCAGGACTCCGTCGAGGAGGAGTTCCTGCCGGACGGCGGCGTCGTGGAGGCAGTGGCCGTCGACGTCGCGGCGGTCGACCCCACGCTGGCTGACCCGGAAGCGGTCGCCCAGCTGGTCGCCCCTGACCGCACCATCGCGGCGGCGGTCGGCGCACCGCTGCTGCAGATGGACGCCGTCACCATGCGATTCGGAGGCCTGGTCGCGCTCGACGCGGTCAGCTTCGAGATCAGGCGTGGCGAGATCCTCGGCCTCATCGGTCCCAACGGCGCCGGCAAGACGACCTGCTTCAACGCGATGACCGGCGTGTACCGCCCGACGAGCGGCCAGGTGATCTTCGACGGCCGGCCGCTCGGCGCGATCAAGCGCAACCAGATCACGCGCCTGGGCATCGCTCGCACCTTCCAGAACATCCGGCTGTTCTCCGACATGTCGGCGCTGGAGAACGTCGTCGTCGGCACCGATGCCCGGCACCGGACCTCGGTGCCCGGCGCGATCTTCCGCAGCCCGCGGCACCGCTCCGAGGAGCGCGACGCGCTGGAGCGCGCGATGGCGCTGCTGGAGTTCGTCGGGATCGGCAAGCGCGCGACCCAGAAGGCGCGCAACCTGCCCTACGGCGACCAGCGGCGGCTGGAGATCGCCCGCGCGCTGGCCACCGAGCCCAAGCTGCTCTGCCTGGACGAGCCCGCCGCCGGGTTCAACCCGACGGAGAAGGCCGAGCTGATGGACCTGATCCGCAAGATCCGCGACGACGGCTACACCGTGCTGCTCATCGAGCACGACATGCGCCTGGTCATGGGAGTGACCGACCGGATCGTCGTGCTCGAGTTCGGCCGCAAGATCGCCGAAGGCCTGCCGGCGGAGGTCGCCTCGAACCCCGCCGTCATCGCCGCCTACCTGGGGGTGCCCGACGATGCCGCTTCTTGAGCTGAAGGACCTGACGGTCTCCTACGGGCGCATCGAGGCGGTGCGCGGCATCTCGCTCACGGTCGAGGAGGGCGAGCTCGTCACGCTGATCGGCGCCAACGGCGCCGGCAAGACGACGACGATGCGCGCGATCTCCGGCATCCGGCCGCTCTCGCGCGGTTCGGTGTGGTTCGACGGCGCGGACATCACCCGGATGAAGGCGCACGAGCGCGTCGTCGCCGGCATCGTCCAGGCGCCGGAGGGCCGGGGCGTGTTCCCCGGCATGACGGTGCAGGAGAACCTGGAGATGGGCGCCTACGCGCGGGTCTTCAAGACCAAGGCGGAGCACGACGAGACGCTCGGGCGGGTGTTCGAGCTGTTCCCGCGGCTCGACGAGCGCAAGGCGCAGGTCGGCGGCACCCTGTCCGGCGGCGAGCAGCAGATGCTGGCCATCGGCCGCGCCCTCATGGCACGCCCGCGCCTGCTGCTGCTCGACGAGCCCTCGATGGGCCTGGCGCCGATGATGATCCAGACGATCTTCCGCACCGTCACCGAGATCAACGACGCCGGGACGACGATCCTGCTCGTCGAGCAGAACGCCCAGCAGGCGCTGTCGCGCTCGCACCGCGCGTACATCCTGGAGACAGGCGAGGTGGTCACCACCGGCCCCGGCAAGGAGCTGCTGGCCGACCC
>CAZFTZ010000391.1:0-3743 GCA_964521875.1 uncultured Cellulomonas sp.
GCAGGCGTGGAAGGCCGCGGGCCACGACCGCGAGCCGCGCGTGTCGGTCAGCCGCAGCATCTTCGCGCTCACCGACGACCGCGACCGGGCGTACTTCGGCCACGGCGGGCAGGACGAGGACGAGGTCGGCTGGATCGACGCCCAGACCAAGGCGATCTTCGGCCGCACCTACGCGGCGGAGCCCGACGAGCTCGTCGAGCAGCTGCGGCAGGACGAGGCCATCGCCGCGGCCGACACGCTGCTGCTCACCGTGCCCAACCAGCTCGGCGTCGACTACAACGCGCACGCGCTGGAGAGCATCCTCAAGCACGTCGCGCCGGAGCTCGGCTGGCGATGACGCCAGCGCTCAGTTGATCGTGAAGTGGCGCAGCGTCAGGGGTTCGGTCAGGTAGCGGTCTTCATCCGGGAACGTGACCGGGTCTGTGCGCCAGGCTGGTCCGGCGTATGCCACCAGAGCTGATTCGTCGCGCCATCGACTCAGATACTGGACTCGAAGCGGGTCGTCCAGATCGACCAGCACATCGTGGTCGACCAGACCATCGTGTTCGGCGGGAAAGTCGGCGACGAGTGCGCGGAGTCGGTCGAGGAACTCGTCCCGGGTATCCGGCGCCACGAGGGCTTCGGAGACGCGGAGGATCATGACGCCATCGTGCCAAACGACCTGGTCGAAGGAGCGACCTGATCACTTGAGCCTGGAGGTGCGATGCATGAACAGGCGATCCCCTCGCAGCTCGGCGTCGACTACAACGCGCACGTGCTGGAGTCGATCCTCACGCACGTCGCCCCCGGGCTCGGCTGGCGGTAGGCAGCGGTCAGGTCGCGGTCACGGCGACGACCAGCTCGGCGATCCGACCACCGCGCGGGTTCAGTCGACGCCGACCGGCACCGGCACCGGCGCCTCGGCACGCACGCCGGTCGCCAGCGGCACGAAGATCTCGTCGGACACCTTGACCAGGAAGGTCGCGTCCAACGGCTCGCCGGAGACGAGAAGCCGGTAGGCGATCATCGCGGACGGCACGCTGGCGACGAGGTCGAGGTCGAGGCCGGGCTGCAGCTCGCCGCGCGCGGCGGCCCGCTCCAGCAGGCCCCGGACCAGCCGCACCCGCGGCCGGACCATCCGCTCGTGCACCACCGTGGCGAGCTCGGGCGCGTGCGGCAGCTCGGAGACCAGGCCCGCGAGCGCCTGCCACACCCCTTCGTCGTGGTGCTTGAGCGCGCGCAGCGCCGCCAGGTCGCCGCTGAGGGACCCGGTGTCCGGCACCTTCTCGATGGTCAGCGCGGTGTCGGCGGTGCACAGCGCGGCGTCGAGCACCAGCTCGGCCTTGGACGCCCATCGCCGGTACACGGTCGCCTTGCCGGCGCCCGCCCGGGCGGCGACGGCCGCCATCGTCATGCGCTCGTACCCGCGGTCGGCGAGCTCGTCGCGCGCCGCCTGCAAGATGTCCGCGTCGCGCGTCGCGTCGCGCGGCCTGCCCAGACGTCGCGGCTCCATCGTCTGCGTCGTCATCGTGGTCAGCCTCCTCGGGTATTCCCCGTATCCTTTCGCGTCGAGCGAACAACGTTACGGAACTATTGGGTTCCAGAACTAGCCAGTTCCGATTATGGTAGCGCTCATGCCCCAGGAACCTCGCCGTTGGTGGATCCTCGCCACCGTTGCCCTCGCTCAGCTGATGGTGGTGCTGGACGCCACCATCGTGAACATCGCCATGCCGTCCGCCCAGGCCGACCTCGCCTTCTCGGACAACGACCGGCAGTGGATCGTCACCGCCTACGCCCTCGCCTTCGGCAGCCTGCTGCTGCTCGGCGGGCGGCTGTCAGACCTCATCGGACGCCGCCGGACCTTCCTCATCGGGCTCGTCGGGTTCGCCGGCGCCTCCGCCCTCGGCGGTGCCGCGCAGAGCTTCGAGTGGCTCGTCGCGGCCCGCACCCTGCAGGGCGCCTTCGGCGCGGTCCTCGCACCCGCCGCGCTGTCCGTGCTCACGACGACGTTCACCGAGCCCCGCGAGCGCTCCCGCGCGTTCGGCGTGTTCGGCGGCCTTGCCGGCGCGGGCGGTGCGATCGGCCTGCTGCTCGGTGGGTTCCTCACCCAGCACTTCAGCTGGCGCTGGACCCTCTACATCAACCTGATCTTCGCGGTCCTGGCGGTGTTCGGCGCCATGACCTTCCTGCACCGGTCCAGCGGCGAGAAGCAGAAGCTCGACCTCGTCGGCGCGGTGCTCGGCGGTGCCGGCCTGTTCGCACTCGTCTTCGGCTTCAGCCGCGCGGAACCCGAGGGCTGGGACTCGCCGCAGACCTGGGCTCCGCTGGTCGCCTCGGCACTGCTGCTCGTCGCGTTCGTGGTACGCCAGCGGCGCGGCGGCCACGACGCCCTGCTGCCGCTGCCGGTGGTCGTCGACCGCAACCGCGGCGCGGCGTTCCTCGGCATCCTCATCGCGGGCGCGGGCATGTTCGGCGCGTTCCTGTTCGGCACGTACTACATGCAGACGCAGCTGCACTACACGCCGTGGCAGACCGGCCTGGCGTTCCTGCCGCAGATCGTCGTGCTGGCCGGGTTCGCGCAGCTGAGCACCAACGTGCTGCTGCCGCGGTTCGGTCCCAAGGTGATGGTCCCGATCGGGCTGGCGCTGGCCGGTATCGGCATCGGGTACCTGTCGCTCATCGACGCCAACTCGTCCTACGCGTCGCACCTGCTGCCGGGTCTGCTGGTGATGGGCATCGGCATGGGCACCGCGATGCCGGCGGCGATCCAGACCGCGACGCTCGGCGTGCGCGCCGACCACGCCGGGGTCGCCTCGGCCGTCGTCTCCACCGCGCAACAGGTGGGAGGTGCGGTGGGCACGGCCGTGCTCAACACGCTGGCGACCACCGCCGGGACGCACTACGTCACGTCGCACGCGACGACGAACCCGCCCGCTGACGGCGTGCTGCTGCAGGGTGCTCTCACCAGCTACACCACCGCCTTCACATGGTCGGCGGTGATCTTCCTGGTCGGCGCGATCGTCACCGGCCTGGTGTTCCGGCGGCGCGGTGCGGGCGCGGTGGCGGTCGTCGCCGAGCCGGCGGGCCGGGTCCCGGAGCCCGCGCTCTGACCTCCGGTTCCACCCCCGGCCGGCCGGGTCCGGACGAGCGGCGCCACACCCGCGCCCGACGAGGCCCGGCCGGCCGGCTGTCACGGTGTGTGAAGGCTTCGCGAAGGTCGCCCCTCTCATACCTCAGGGGGAGGCGGAACCCGCCGCCCCGACGCACCATCGAGGCATGAACCGGCTCGCCGGAGTCCTCGAACGTCATCCCTCGCTGCGGTGGGCGGCACCGGCAGCCGCGGTCGCTGCCGTGGCTGCCGTCACACTGGTCACCGCGGGCGCCGCGAGCGCCGACGACCACCCTGTGCTGCCGCCCGTCAGCCCGGAGCAGCTGCTCGCGGACGCGCTGCAGCCGACCACCCAGGCCTTCTCCGGGACGGTGACGCTGTCCACCGACCTCGGACTGCCGGAGCTGCCCGGGCTGACCGGCGCGGTCACCGGCACCGGGGTGGTGCCCGACTCGGCCGCGTCCATCGCGCCGGGGACTTCGTCGGGCACCACCTCCCCGGCTCTCGCCGGGCTGACGGCGCTGCTGTCCGGCGACCACACGCTGCGCGTCTGGGCGGACGGCCCGGACCGTCGCCGCGTCGCGGTGATCGCGGACGGCGAGGAGTCGGACGTGGTGCGCAACGGCGGGGACGTGTGGGTGTGGCGCAGCGCCGG
>CAZFTZ010000392.1:0-7307 GCA_964521875.1 uncultured Cellulomonas sp.
GCACTCGGCACCCTGCCGGCGCGGCTCAGGAGCGGCGGGTGGGGCGACGGTCAGGAGAGGTCGGACCAGGCGGGGGCCAGCCGGGAGCGGGCTCGGCTCAGCGCGGCGTCGGCGCCGCCGCGGCCGATACCGAGCACCGCCGCCAGCTCGTCGCCGGCCAGCCCCTCCCACGCGTTGAGCAGCACGATCTGGCGGTCACGCGGCGACAGCCGGCGCAGCACCTCGCGCACCTGCTCGTCCCGCACGGCGCGCACCGCGGGGTCGTCGTCGTCCGCGTCCTCGGGCAGCTCGCCGACCGGCACCGGCCGGCCCTTGCGCCGGAAGTTGGCGACGACGAACCCCGCGGTCCGGTACAGCCAGGCGAGCGGGACCTCGTCGGGCATGTCGTCGCGGCGGCGCCAGGCGACGACGAGCACGTCGGCGGCGAGGTCGTCGGCCTCGCCCGTGCCGACCCGGCGCACCAGGTAGCGGTGCAGCGCGGGGGTGTGGGTGCGGACGAGGTCGTCGAACCAGGCCGCGTCGTGCGGCGCGTGCGGGCGGTCACCGTCGGTGGGCTCACCGGGCATCACCGCGGGCTCGCCGGGCACGGCCGCGACCTCGTCGGGCGCGCCGTCGGCAGCGGGCGTGACGGGGTCGGAACCGTCGTCGGGCACCACCGTGAGCCTCGGCGGCACGTCAGCTCCCCTGTCTCGCGCGGCTCGGTCACCCCCACTGTGTCGCGGGGACCGCCGCCCTTGCACCCACCCGCGGACGGATTTCTTCGCGACGGCGCCGCCCGGCTACAGGCCCTCGGCCACCGCCGCCGTCGCGTGCAGCCAGGCCTCGCGGGTCGCCGGACGCAGCTTGCGGTACGGGATGCGGCCGCCGCCGACGAGCTCCGGCTCGTACGGCACCTCGACGACGGTGCGGGTCAGCGCGCCGAAGTGCGCCCGCAGCCGCTTCTGCAGGTCCTTGTCCACCTTCGGAGCCGGTGCGGACAGGATCGTCACGGCGCGGCGCACCACGTCCTCGTGGCCGGAGGCGCGCAGTGCGTCCAGCGCCCACGCCGCGGACTGCGCGGTGTCCTCGCGCACGGTGCTCACCACCACCAGCTGGTCCGCCGCCTCGATCGCGGCCCGCCAGTTGGAGGCGCGCATGTTGTTGCCGGTGTCGATGACGAGCACCCGGTAGAACTGCGACAGCAGCAGGTGCAGGCTGCGAAACGCCTCGGCGTCGACCGAGGCCGCCGAGGCCGCGTCCTCGTCGGACGCCAGCACGTCGAACTGCTCGGTCGGCTGGGTGCGCACGTACCCGTCGAGGTCGCCGATCCGCACCGTGCCACGCGCCGCCAGGGACGGCATCGAGTTGAGCAGGTCCACGGCGGTGCGGTCGTGCTCCGCCGGGGTGGAGCGCCAGCCGAGCGTGCCGTGCGTCTCGTTGTTGTCCCAGGCGAGGGTGTAGCCACCGCGCTGCAGGCCGAACGTCGCCGCGAGCAGCATCGTCGCGGTCGTCTTGTGGGCGCCGCCCTTGGGGTTGACGACGACGACCGTGCGTGGCCCGTCGAGCGGACGCCGCACCGCCTTGACCGCGGCGCGCTCGCGACGCTCGGCCCGGCCGGGGCCCGGCTTGAGGCCGCCGAACGTCGCCAGCGCGACGCCGTGCCGCCAGCCGCGCCGGGCCGGCTCGCGCCGCTCGGACCGGCGGGTGGTGACCAGGTCCTCGAGCGTGGGCAGCACGGTGCCGCCACCCGGCGTGGTGGACGGGGCCTTCGCCGCGGGGGCGGGCGCGGGTGCCGGGGTCGCTGTCGGGGCGGCGACGACCGGCGCGGGCGCCGAGGCCGGCGCGCTCGTCACGGGCGCGAACGTGTCCACGGGAGCCGGTCCGGCCTCCTCCGGCAGGGCCTGGTCCACCCGTCCGTCCGGGTGCACCAGCAGCGCCCACAAGCCGTCGGGGTCGCGCACCTGCATCGGCAGCGGCGCACCGATCCGTGCCGCGAGCGCGGCGACGCGCGCCGTCACCTCGGCACCGGCCTCGGCGAGGTCGGCGCGGGCGATCGTGTCGAGCACGCCGTCGACCAACAGCTCGCCGGTGCCGTCGTCGCGCACCTCGGCCGTGATCGTCGGCACATGACCGGGCGGCACGCTTCCCGCCTCCGCGCTGACGTCCGTCATCGATGCCCCGCCCTTCGTCGCGCCGCCCCTGCCCACGATTGCCGAGCGGTCAACCCTGGTACGGAATGAAACTACGCCGCGGGCATTTCCGTCGCATCGGCAACGCCGCAGGTGGCGCCGCACCTCGGCAGGGGCGGTGGCGGCGCGGGAACCGGCGGGTCAGCCGGCGGTGGCGACGTCGAACCAGACGGTGCGCTCGCCGCCCGGCCGCGGCCACATCCCCCACGAGCTGGAGAGCACCTCGACCAGCGCCATGCTCGTCGTGTCGTGCGGTGACGGTACCTCGGGGCAGGGACCGGTGACCGCCACCCGCACGCCGTCCTCGGTGATGTGCAACCGCACGTCGATCCGCCGGTCCGCGGCCCCCAGCCGCACCGCGTCGGAGACGAGCTCGGCCGTGAGGACCTCGACGAGCTGGTTGAGCGAGCCGCCGACCCCGGCGGCCGCCACCACCCGCATCACCCAGTGCCGGGCGACGCGCGGGGCGGCCGGCTCCGCGTGCAGGGCGAGCGAGTGGTCCTCCGCGTGCTGACGCACGCTGCGCGCACTCGACAGGTCCCGGACCTCGCCCACCGCAACAGGGTGCCCGACGATCCCCGCATCTGCAGGGCGGGACACCGACACGCACGGGTGATTCGGCCTACGGCCGGCGCCACTCCTCGGCCTCGTTCGGCATGAGCACCCACAGCACCACGTACACGATGAGGAAGCTGCCCGGGATCAGGGTGTTGACCAGCAGGAACAGGATCCTCGTCAGCCACGGCCCCATGCCCAGGCGCCGGGCGAGGCCGGCACACACCCCGGCGACGACGCGGCCGTGCCGCGGCCTGACCAGTCCCTCACGAGCGAAAGCATCCATGTGCTCCAGGCTGCGCCGGCGCGCCGACCGGCGCATCGGGGACCGCCCCGGTTCGGTCCCTGAGTGGCACCTCAGACCGCCTCAGGGGCATGCCCGACGAGAACTGGGAGACCTCCCGATCCGCCGCCCACCCCCTTACCACGAGCGTGGTCGCACCGACGACGCGGAGGGACACCGGGATGAACGAGATCAGCTGGGCGCTGGCGCTGACCGCCGCCGAGGCCGAGGTCGCCCGGCAGGACACCCGGCGCGCGGACGGGATCCGGGCCGCACGCGAGGCCGCCTACACGCGGCGGGCGGCTCGCGCCGCGCGGGCGCAGGCACGTGGTCGGGCGCGCGACGAGGCACGTGCGGCACGTCACGCCCGCGGCGTCTGGCCGGCGGTCGACCACCCGGCCTGAGCCCGACGACACGACAGGACCGTAGGGACGTTTTGCTCATGACAACGCGGGTGGAAGCCGATAGGTTCGTCGTGCAGTCCCCACGAGGGACCACATGCCAGTGCGTGATGCCAGAGCCCCACAAGGGAAGGCGCGATCGATGATGATCGAGACCCAGGGACCGGCCCTCGAGGCCGAGTCGAAGTACCGGCGCGAGCAGGCGCGTGACGCCCTCGCGGTCCGCCGGGCGGCGTACGAGCGACGTGCCGCCCGCGCATCCCAGGCCCAGGCTCTCGCGGCCGGCCAGACCCACGGCATCACCGCTGTGCTGCGTGGGTGGCGGCTGCGAGGATCTGGAGCGTGGCACGTAGCGCGGTGACGATCCCGTTCGTCGCCCGCGCGCCCGAGGTCTCCCGGGCGACGGCGGCGATCGAGCGGGCCCGCTCCGGCGAGCCGTCGCTGCTGCTGGTCGCCGGTGACGCCGGCGTCGGCAAGACGAGGTTCCTCGAGCACGTCGCCGAGCTGGCGCGCTCGTCGGGCGTCCGCGTCGTCGCAGGTCACTGCGTGGACCTGGGCGAGATCGGGCTGCCCTACCTGCCGTTCACCGAGGCGCTCGCCGCGCTGCAGCGCCTCGACCCCGTCACCGTGGAGGCGGTGACGGACGAGCACCCGGCGCTGTGCCGGCTGCTCCCCGGCGCCACCACCGCCGCGGCCGACGACGAGGGCGGCGACCGTCGCCGGCTGTTCGAGGGGATCGCCGAGGTGCTGGCCGCCGCCTCCTCGTCGGCCGCCCCGCTGCTGCTGGTGCTCGAGGACCTGCACTGGGCGGACGCCAGCTCCCGTGACGTGCTGCGCTTCCTCGTCGCGCGGATGGCGGACCAGCACCTCGTCGTCGCCGCCAGCTACCGGTCGGACGACCTGCACCGGCGCCACCCCTGGCGCGCCGTCGCCGCCGAGCTGGGCCGGCACCCGCGCGTCGAGCGGGTGGACCTGTCGCCGTTCACGCGCGACGAGCTCGGCGAGTTCGCGACGAGCGTCGTCGGGCAGCCGCTGCCGCCCGCGACCTTGGACAAGGTGCGGGCGCGGTCCGAAGGCAACGCGTACTTCGCGGTCGAGATCCTCGAGGCCGGGCCCGACGACGACGAGCTGCCGTGGTCGCTCGCCGACGTGCTGCGCACCCGGCTCGACCCGCTCGACCCGGCGGTGCACCGGCTGGTGCAGGTGGCGGCCGTCGCCGGCCGGCGGGTGAGCGAGCCGCTGCTGCGCGCCGCCGCGGCCTCGCACGGCAACCGCGACCTGGCCGGCGACGACGCCGTGGACCGCGCGCTGCGGGACGCCGTGGCCCACAACGTGCTGCACGAGGAGGACGGCCAGATCGCGTTCCGCCACGCGCTGCTCGCGGAGGTGGTCTACGGCGACCTGCTGCCCGGGGAGAAGTCGGCGCTGCACCGGGCCTACCTCGCCGCGCTGCAGGACGACCCGGCGCTCGGTTCGGCCGCGGAGCTCGCCACGCACGCCCTGCTCGCCCCGGACCTCGACGTCGCGCTCCGCGCCTCCTGGGTGGCAGCCGACGAGGCCGCGGAGATGCTGGCCCCGCAGGAGCGGCTGCGTCACCTCGAGGTGGTGCTGCGGCTGTGGGACGCGGTGCCGGGGACGGCCGCGATGCTCGGTGTCGACCGCGTCGGCGTGGTGCAGGCCGCGGCCGGCGCGGCGCTGGACGCCGGGATGGTCGAGCACGGCGTCGCGCTGCTGCGCTCGGCGATCGACCAGGCGAAGGGCGACCCGCACCGTCAGGCGGTGCTGCGGACGGCGCTCACCCGCGCCCTGCTCGCGCTGGAGCGACCCCGCGACGCGCGGCTGGAGGTGATCAGCGCGCTGGCGGACCTGCCCGAGCCGGACGCCGACCGCGCCCGGGCCTTGGCCGCGAGCGCCCGCGTCGCCCTCGACACCGACCTCGACGAGGAGGCGGCGGCCGTCGCGGCCGAGGCGGTGGACCTCGCCCGGCGGGTCGGGGCGGCCGATGCCGAGTCCGACGCGCTCACCACGCTGGCGGTGCTGGACCAGCAGTCGCCCCAGCACACCGAGGCACTGCTGCGCGACGCGCTCGACCGCGCCCGGGCCTCCGGCGACGGCATCACCGAGCTGCGCACCCGCTTCAACCTGGCGTCGAGCCGGTTCTACGCCGGCGACGTCACCGGCGCGGCCGCGCTGACGACGGAGAGCCTGGCCCGTGCCGAAGGGCTGGGACTGACGTGGTCCAGCTACGGCATCCACCTGCAGTGGCTCGCCGAGCTGACGCGCTACACCGCCGGCGACCTGTCCCCCGCGCCGCTGCCCACCCCGCCATCGTCGGAGCTGGAGGGTGCCACCGTCGTCGTGGCGGCCGTGGGGCTGTACGCCGCAGTGGCGCGCGGCGACTCCGGCGTGACGGACCGTGGCACGTCGCTGATGGGCGAGTGGCACCGCGACCCGATGATCCTGCACGTCGCGGGTGGTGCGACGGCGGACGCCCTCACCTGGGCCGCGCGGTACGACGACGCGGTCACGCTCGTCGGGCGGGTGCTGGACGACCTGTCCCGCACCTGGTCGGAGAACTTCCTCGGCGGCATCTGGCACGCCGCCCTCGCGCTGGCCGCCCTGGCGGACGCCGCGGAGGACGACAGGCTGCACGGCCGTGACCCGGCGGCCCGCGTCGCCGCCGGCGACATCCTCGTGAAGCGAGCCCGCACCACCGCCGAGCTGGGAAGGCCGCGCGGCGGCAAGCTCGGGCCGGAGGGACGGGCCTGGCTCGCCCGTGCCCACGCCGACCACGCCCGGCTGCTGGGCAACGACGACCCGGCGTCGTGGGAGCGGTGCGTCGAGGAGTTCTCCGTCGGGTTCCGGTACGAGGTGGCGCGCTCCCGCTGGCGCTGGGCGGCGGCGCTGCTGGCCACCGGTGACCGCGCGGCCGCGCGCGAGCAGGCTGCGGCGGCGCTGGCCGAGGCCGACGCGATGGGCGCCCACCCGCTCGCCGACGCGGTGCGGGCGTTGGCGCGACGCGGCCGGCTCGACCTACCGGGAGTGCGGCTGACCAGCACCGACGTGCTCACCGCACGCGAGTCGGAGGTGCTCGGGCTGGTCGCGCAGGGGCTGACCAACCGGCAGATCGGCGAACGGCTGTTCGTCTCGGAGAAGACGGTGTCCGTGCACGTGTCCAACGTGCTGGCCAAGCTCGGCGTCTCCGGCCGTGCCGAGGCGGTGTCCGTGGCACATCAGCGTGGTCTGCTCTCGCCCCGCTGAGCGACCGCCCGTACCGTGGCCGCATGGCAGCGCGCGACGAGGACGCGGTCGAGCTCGAGGTCGGCGGACGCACGGTCCGGGTGTCCAGCCCGGACCGGGTCTACTTCGCAGAGCGCGGGCTGACCAAGCTCGACATCGTCCGCTACTTCGTGTCCGTCGGCGACGGCATCCTCGCCGCCCTGCTGCACCGTCCGACGACGCTCGAGCGGTGGCCGCGCGGGTTCTTCCCCGAGGCGAAGCGCGCCACCCGGATGGACCCCAAGGGCGACGCGTTCTACCAGAAGCGCGTGCCGGCCGGCGCACCGGACTACGTCGAGACGTCCCAGATCGCGTTCCCCAGCGGGCGGGTGGCCGGCGAGGTCGCGCCGACCGAGCTGGCCGTGGTGGCGTGGGCCGCCAACCTCGGGACCCTGACGTTCCATCCGTGGCCGGTGACGCGCGACGACGTGGAGCACCCCGACCAGCTGCGCATCGACCTCGACCCGCAGCCGGGGACGTCCTACGAGGACGCCGCCTTCGTGGCACCGCACCTGCGCTCGCTCCTCGAGGAGCACGGCCTCGTCGGGCACCCGAAGACCTCCGGCGGGCGCGGACTGCACGTGTTCGTGCCGATCGAGCCGCGCTGGTCGTTCACCGACG
>CAZFTZ010000393.1:0-3833 GCA_964521875.1 uncultured Cellulomonas sp.
GTCGGCTCGTCGAAGATCAGCAGGTCGGGGTCCTTGAGCAGCGTCGCCGCGATCGCGAGCCGCTGCCGCATGCCGAGCGAGTAGGTGCCCACCTCGCTGTCCGCGCGCTCCGCCAGGCCCACGTCCCCGAGCACCACGGTCACCTGGTGCCGGTCGACGCCGATCGCCTGGGCGAGCAGCTCGAGGTTGCGCCGCCCCGAGAAGTGCCAGAAGAACTTCGGCGCCTCGACGATCGCGCCGATGCGCCCGACGACCGCCGGCAGCTGCGCCGGCACCGGCGTGCCGAACACCGCCATCTCGCCCTGGTCCGGCCGGATCAGGCCGAGCAGCATGCGGATCGTCGTCGTCTTGCCCGAGCCGTTGGGCCCGAGGAACCCGTGCACGCCGCCGGCCGGTACGTCGAGGTCGAGCGCGTCGACCGCCACGATCCGCCGGCCGGGGGTGCGGTACGTCTTGCGCAGCCCGCGTGTGCTCACCGCCGGCTCGGCCATCGGTCCCCCCTCCGAGGGCGACGCGACGGCGCGGCACCCGCGGCCACCCTAGTGGGCCCAGGCCTCCTGCCGGCCGACGTGCACCGTGACGTCGACCTCGTTGCCCTCCGGGTCGGCCAGGTTCCACCAGAACGGTGCGTGCGCGTCGGTGACGAGCCGCCCGCCGGCAGCGAGCGCCGCGGCGACACGCGCCTGCGCGACGTCGTCCGGCACCACGACGTCGAGGTGGATCCGGTTGCGCTGCTCGCGCGGCTCGTCGAGCTGCTGGAAGACGATCGGCAGGCCGCGCATCAGCGGGTCGTACAGGTCTGCGTCGCCGCGGCGGGCGTAGCCGAGCACGGCGGACCAGAACGTCATGAGCGCCGGGATGTCGAGCGCGTCGATCACCACGTGGACGTCGCGCAGCGGCGCCGGGTCGGCGGTCAGGCCGAGCCGGCGGGCCTCGGTCTGGATGACGCGGCACGCCGCGACGGCGCGGTCGTCCAGCCAGCCGTCCTCCGGCGGGGCGACGCGGATCGTCGTGCCCGCGTACCGCAGGTCCGCGTAGACCGGGATGCCGGCCTCGTCGGCCACGTCGACGGCGACCGTCGCGAGGGCGGCGCCGTTCGCCAGGCCGCCCGTCGGGTAGTACGCGCTGGCGCCCTGGGTGACGCGCCAGTCCTCGACGCCGTCGGTCGCGTAGAACTCGTCGGGCGTCAGCCACGGCGGCTGCACCCGGTACGGGAAGCCCTCCCAGTCGTTGACGTCGGCCTCGTTGCCCTCGGGGTCGGCCAGCGTCCACCAGTTCGGTGCGAACGCGTCGTTCGCCACGTGGCCCCCGGCGGACAGCGCGGCGTCCTGGCGACGCGCGCGCTCGCCGCGCGGCAGGAACAGGTCGAGGTGCATCCGGTTGCGCAACGGCCGCGGCGCGTCCATCTGCTGGAACCAGATGCCGGGCCACCGTCCGTGCGGGTCGACGACGTCCTCGTCGCCGGCCAGGTCGTAGCCGAGCACCGCCGCCCAGAAGGGCCGGACCGCCGGGATGTCGAGAGCGTCGATCGTCAGCTCGACGTCCTGCGCGCGGCCCGGCTCGGGTAGCAGCTCGAGCTCGCGCGCCCACCTCGAGACGCGCCGCGCGAGGTCGGCGTCGCGGGCGGTCAGCCCGTCGGCGTCGTGCGAGAACAGCCGCAGCGCCACCGCCTGCGGCCGCAGGTCGACGTCCGGGTGGTGGTTGGCGGCGTCCGCCAGCGCGGCGACGCGCTCGACGAAGGCGGCGCCGGCGGCCGGCGAGCCGGTGCGGAACACCGCGACCGCGCCGCGTCCGAGCGCCCGCCAGTCAGCGGTCCCCTCGGCCCGCTGGAACTGCCGTGCGGTGAGCCGGTCGGTCACGCACCCCACGGTCGCACGGGCCGCCGCGACCGGCGACCGGTGAGACCGGTCAGCGCTTCGGCAGGCGCGAGATGTCGCGCACGGCGCCGCGGTCGGCGCTGGTGGCCATCGCGGCGTAGGCGCGCAGGGCCGGGGAGACGTACCGGTCGCGGTGGGCAGGGCGCCACGGGCTCTCCGAGGCCTCCATCTTCGCGCGGCGCTCCGCGATCACGTCGTCGGGCACGTTGAGGCGGATGAGCCGCGACTCGACGTCGATCTCGATCTCGTCGCCGTCCTCGACGAGGCCGATGGTGCCGCCGGCCGCCGCCTCCGGGGAGACGTGCCCCACCGAGATGCCCGACGAACCGCCGGAGAACCGGCCGTCCGTGATGAGCGCGACGACCTTGCCCAGGCCGCGGCCCTTGATGAAGCTCGTCGGGTAGAGCATCTCCTGCATGCCGGGGCCGCCCGCGGGGCCCTCGTAGCGCACCACGACGACGTGGCCCGGCTCGACCTGCTTGCTGAGGATCTTCTCGACGGCCTCCTCCTGGGACTCGCAGACGAGCGCGCGCCCGACGAAGTGCCACAGGCTCGGGTCGATGCCGGCCGTCTTGATGACGGCGCCGTCCTCGGCGAGGTTGCCGCGCAGCACCGCCAGGCCGCCTTCGGCGGTGTAGGCGTGGGCGGCGTCGCGGATGCAGCCGTTCTCCACGTCCGTGTCGAGGCTCTCCCAGCGGTTCGAGGTGCTGAACGCCTTCGTCGTGCGCACGCCGCCCGGGGCCGCGTGGAACAGCTCGAGCGCCTGCTCGGTCGCCTTGCCACCGCGCACGTCCCAGTCGCCGAGCCACGCGGCCAACGTGGGGGTGTGGACGCTGGTGACGGACCGGTCCAGCAGCCCGGCGCGATCGAGCTCGCCGAGCAGCGCGGGGATGCCGCCGGCGCGGTGGACGTCCTCCATGTGGAAGTCCGGGTGGTTCGGCGCGACCTTGGACAGGCACGGCACGCGGCGGGAGATCGTCTCGATGTCGTGCAGCGTGAACTCGACCTCGGCCTCCTGGGCCGCGGCGAGGATGTGCAGCACGGTGTTGGTGGAGCCGCCCATCGCCATGTCCAGGCTCATCGCGTTGGTGAACGCCGCCCTGGTGGCGATGGCCCGCGGGGTGACCGAGTCGTCCTCATCCTCGTAGTAGCGCTTGGCCATCGCGACGATGGTCCGGCCCGCCTGCAGGAACAGCTCGCGGCGTTCGGTGTGCGTCGCCAGGGTGGAGCCGTTGCCGGGCAGCGCCAGGCCGAGCGCCTCGACCAGGCAGTTCATCGAGTTGGCGGTGAACATGCCGGAGCAGGAACCGCAGGTGGGACACGCGCTCTGCTCGACGAGCGCGAGGCTGTCGTCGGAGACGCTCTCGTCCGCGGAGTAGTTGATCGCGTTGATCAGGTTGAGGTGGGTCGAGGCGACGCCGTCCGCGACGACCGCCTTGCCGGCCTCCATCGGCCCGCCGGAGACGAAGATCGTCGGGATGTTCAGCCGCAGCGCGGCGTTGAGCATGCCCGGCGTGATCTTGTCGCAGTTGGAGATGCAGACGAGCGCGTCGGCGGTGTGCGCCTGGACCATGTACTCGACCGAGTCCGCGATGAGGTCGCGGCTCGGCAGGCTGTAGAGCATCCCGCCGTGGCCCATCGCGATGCCGTCGTCGACCGCGATGGTGTTGAACTCCTTCGACACCCCGCCGGCCTCGCGGATCGCGCTCGCGACCAGGTCGCCCATGTCCTTGAGGTGGACGTGGCCGGGGACGAACTGCGTGTACGAGTTCGCGATCGCGATGATCGGCTTGCCGAAGTCCTCGCTGCCCATGCCGGTGGCGCGCCACAGGGCACGCGCGCCGGCCATGTTGCGGCCGGTGGTCGAGGTGTTGGAGCGCAGCGGACGGCTCATGGCACCCCACGGTACGTCCGTCTCACGGAAACAGGGGCGCGCGTCCCGCTCCGTGACACGTC
>CAZFTZ010000394.1:0-4165 GCA_964521875.1 uncultured Cellulomonas sp.
CTGCTGCACTACCGGATCATCGACGTGTCGAGCATCAAGGAGCTCGCCCGCCGCTGGTACCCGCGGGTGTACTTCAACGCCCCGGCCAAGCACGGCGGTCACCGCGCGCTGGCGGACATCCTGGAGAGCATCGACGAGCTGCGCTACTACCGCGCGGCGCTGATGCCGCCCGCGCCCGGCCCCGACTCCGCGACGGCGAAGGCGATCGCCGCGCAGATCGTGGAGACCTCGGTCGCGGGCAAGGTGCTGCCGTAGCGGACCGATCCGGGGGCCACCTCGCTCGACCGACGTGTGAACCAGTGAGACACTGGTTCACATGTCCACTCGGAACATCACCCTTTCCTTGTCGGACGAGTTGATCCGACGCGCGAAGGTCCTCGCGGCGCAGCGAGACACGTCGGTGTCCGGCCTCGTCGCCGAGCTCCTCGAGAGCCTCGTCGGCGACGAGGACGACTACGCCACGGCGTGGTCGCGTGCCGAGGCTCGGATGCGTGAGGGGATTCCTGGGCTCCGGGCGAGCTCGATCACGTGGACGCGCGACGAGCTGCACGAACGATGAGCCGCGAGTTCGTCGACACCAACGTCGTCGTGTACGCCTACGACGCGACGGCGGGCGAGCGCCATGACCGGGCGCTCGACCTCATGAGCCGCCTCGGCAGGGACCGGCGCGGCGCGCTCAGCGTCCAGGTCCTCCAGGAGTTCTACGTCACGGCGATCCGCCTCGACCGTTCGGCGATCGCCCGCACCATGGCGCGCGACGAGCTGCGACTGCTGTCGCGCTGGCCGACTCACTCGCCGCTCGCGACCGATGTGCTGGCGGCCGCAGAGATCGCCGAGCAGAACACGATCTCGTTCTGGGACGGGCTGATCGTCCGCAGCGCCTCGGAGCTGGAGTGCGACGTCCTCTGGACGGAGGACCTCAATCCGGGGCAGCGCATCGCCGGCGTCGAGGTGAGGAGCCCGTTCGCGGACGTCGCGTGACCCCGGGCCGGCACGCGATCAGGTGAGGTCGAGTCGCATCAGCACGCGCGGGATCCGCGCCGCGACGGCCGAGGTGTCGGACACCTTGACGAACCCCGCCTTCTCGAACATCGACCGGGTGCCGACGAAGGCGAGAGTCCCGTCGACGCGCGCACCCTGGTTGTCCACCGGATAGCCCTCCACCGCGGGCGCGCCGTGCTCTCGCGCGAACTCGACCGCCCCGGCGAGCAGCGCGCTCGCGACGCCCTTGCGGCGGTGCCCACCTTTCACGCGGAAGCACCACACCGACCACACCGGCCGCTCGTCGGTCCACGGGATGCGCGAGCCCCGGCGGAAGCCGTAGAGCTCCGCGCGCGGCGCGACACCGGCCCAGCCGACCACCGCACCCTCGTCGTACGCCAGCACACCTGGCGCCAGGTCACGCTCGCACAGCGCACGGACGGCGTCCGCCTCGCCGGCCGGCCCGAGCGACTCCCGCTCGCGGTACGGGATCCGGTAGGCCAGACACCAGCACGCCTGCCCGCCAGGCTTCGACGGCCCGACGACGGATGCCAGGTCGTCGAACCGCCCCGCCGACGCGGGTACCACCTCGATCGCCACGAGCGGCACCGTAGCCCGGACGTACGACAGGGCGCCGACGAGAGAACGCCGACGCCCTGGGATGGGGTGGCTGACGGGACTTGAACCCGCGACCCCCTGGACCACAACCAGGTGCTCTACCAACTGAGCTACAGCCACCACGGCCGCTCGTCGGACGACGACGAGGCCGACGGAAAGTGTAACGGCACGCGACACCCCCGCCGAACGGCCACCTGCGCACCGGCTACAGCCGGGCAGCCACGGCCTCCACTGCCCGCTCCACCGCTTTCGGTCCGCCGTGGTCCAGGAACAGCGACGGCTCGGTCAGCTCGACCTCGAGGATCACCGGCGTCCCCTCGTCGTCCGGGATGACGTCGACGCGCGCGTAGAGCAGTGGCTGCGCTGCCGGGAAGACGCCGGCCAGCGCGTCGACCACGCGGTCACCGAGCTCCCGCTCAGCCGGGCTCGGCTCGCGCGGGGCGATGACCTCGCCGCGGTAGAGCGCCCCCTCCAGGTCGCCCGCACGGAACGGCCCGGACAGCAGGGCGCTCTTGCGCACCGCGTGGCTGAACGTGCCGTCGAGGTACACCAGGCCCGTCTCGCCCGCGGTGTCCACGGCACGCAGGTAGCGCTGCAGCATCACCTTGCGGCCGACGGCCATGAGGTTCTTCGCGTGGGTGATCGCCAGCATCCGCTGCTGGGTGGCCGACGCGTCGTACCGGCCGGTGTCACGCGAGCCCGCGCTGACGGTCGGCTTGATGACGAACTCGCCGAAGGCGGGCAGCCGCGAGTTGATCGCACGCGAGCTCATGTTCCGCTCGGGGTCGAGCCAGATCGTCGGGACGATCGGCAGTCCGCGCTCGTCGAGGTCGCGCAGGTAGGTCTTGTCGGTGTTCCAGGCGATGACGTCCGCCGGGTTGAGCAGCGCGCTGGTCTGCTCCACACGCCGCGCCCAGTCGACGAACTGCGCCTGCCGGTCGGTATAGTCCCAGGTGGAGCGGATGACGACGTGCTGGTAGGACGCCCAGTCCACGGTCGGGTCGTCCCAGACGGCGGTGTCGACGGCGACGCCCCGCGCCACGAGCGCGTCCCGCAGCAGCCGGTCGTCGGGGTCGAGGTCGGGCAGCTCGGCGCAGGTCGCCAGGGCCAGGCGGGCAGGTCCGGTGGGCTGGGTCGTCACCCCGGAAGCGTAACCAGGCGCCCGACGAGACCGGCCGGGCCCCTCACGAGGCGAGGGCGTCCACCGCGGTGCGCAACCTCCGGCAGCCCTCGGCGAAGGCGTCCGGCTCGGGCAGCAGCGACAACGCGAGCGCGCCCGACGACGGCAGGTCGTAGAACCAGCCGGGATGCACCGCCAGGTGGGCGTGGCGCAGCAGGTGCGCGACCAGCTCGTCGTCGTCCACCCAGCGCGGCACGTTGACGAGCACCGTCCAGCCGCCGTCGCACCGGCGGACCCGCCAGCCACCGTCGTCCAGCAGGGCGCGGGCGGTCGCCAGGTTCCCGACCAGGCGCGAGCGGGTCGTCGCCACGGCCTCGTCGGCCAGCCCGAGCAGCTCCGGGAGCGCCAGCGCGACCGGCGCGCCGACGGACAGGTACGTGTCGGCGATCGTCTCGAGCGCGGCGGTGGCGGCCGCGACCTCGTCGGACGGCCCGGATACCCGCAACCAGCCCAGCTTGAGCTGCGGTGCGCAGAGCAGCTTGGACAAGCCGTCGAGGGCGAACGTCAGCACGCTCTGCTCGCCGGCCAGAGTCCGGGGCGCCGGAGCGTCGAGGTGGAACGGGCCGAACACCTCGTCGGCGATCAGCGCCGCTCCCCCCTCCCGGGCCGCCCACAGCAGCGGGGCTCGCTCGTCGTCCGCGACGTACGCGCCGGTCGGGTTGCCCGGGTTGACGACGACGATGCCACGCACGTCGTCGCGCCGGGCGACGATGGCGACCGCGCCGGTGTCCGTGGACCACCCGTACGGGTGCAGGTAGTCGACCGGGTAGGCGACGGTGCGCACCGCCGCCTGGCGCGCCAGTGGCTCGACGAGCGGGTAACCGGGGGCGGGGACGGCGACGGCCTCGCCGGGGTCGGCCAGCAGCGTCAGCAGCCAGCCGTACGCCTCGGACGTGCTCGCGGTGAGGAAGTACTCGTCGGGCTGGCCACCGTAGCGGGCGGCCAGAGCCTCGCGGGCTTCGCGGGGGCCGCGGGGGTCGGGCTGGTAGCTGCCGGCACGCTCGGTGGCACGGGCGAACGCGTCGAGCACGCCGGGGTGGGTCAGGCCGTGCCGGGTGGGGTTGGAGTCGGTGAGGTCGAGGATCTCCACGCCTCGCGCTGCGAGCTCGGCGCGGAGGCGGGCGATCGCGTTGGGGGCGCCGCCGGCGGTGGCGCGGGCGGCGAGGTGCACGGGCACAGCGTAGGCGCGGACGACGAGCCCTTACCGCCCCGCGTGCTGGCTGCGCCGCCCGTCGGGCATGACGAAGGCCGCCGCCCACAACGGGCGACGGCCTCGACGAGTGGTACACCGCCAGGGACTTGAACCCTGAACCCGCTGATTAAGAGTCAGCTGCTCTGCCAGTTGAGCTAGCGGTGCGCGGGTGAAGAGATTACCAGCCCAGCGGG
>CAZFTZ010000395.1:0-5438 GCA_964521875.1 uncultured Cellulomonas sp.
AGCTCCGTCAGCGCATCGCGCACCGCGCCTGGCTTCTGAAATCGAACAACCGTATCCTCACTCATGGCGTGCCTACTCCAAATGCTGAAAGTTGAACCTAAGCAACTCAATTTCAGCAGGGCACGCCGCCCTCTCTCAACCCATCCACCAGATTCGGTTATAGCTCTGCGGCCGTGAGATCACGCTTACGCATCTACGATCTGACGTGATGCCTCAAGGGCTCGCTACAGAAGCCACGCGGAAGACGGGCAACTACGAACCGCATCACGCATCGGTATCTCAATCTGTGAATTGTGGCCACCACATCCTGCATGGGCAGGTAGATCATTTTGACCGGGAATGCTTGGGGATTACACCGAGCGCACAGTGACGCGGGTCACTTTCAGGGAGAACCGAGTGGAAGAAAACGAAACGGGCGAGCGGGGTGGCTCGCACATGCCGCGGAGTCTGTCTTAGGATGGGCAGCAATACAGCGCACGATGCTCAGAAGACGCTGGCAGACCTCAGAGATCATCTGGCGCGGCATGACAAGCCAATAGCCTTCTTTTTTGGGGCCGGCACGTCCTGCTCGGTTAATGTTCCCAATGGCGAAGACGGGAGCAAGCCTCTCATCCCTGCTGTCGCGGGTTTAACCGCAGCATGCAAGAAGGATGGGAGTGCGCTCGGCGAGCAGTACGCAAAGGCCTGGGCATTTATTGAAGATCATTGTAAAGAGGCCAGTTTGCAGCCTCACGTTGAGAACATTCTTTCGCGCCTCCGAATGATGCTCGGCGCGATCGGCAAGGGCGACAAGCTCGCCGGACTCGAACTCGGTGAGTTACAAAAGCTCGAAGAATGTGTTCGCAAGACTATTGCGCGGATCGTGACACCTGACTTGGAAGGACTTTCCCCAGATATCCCGCATCGGAAGTTTGCGCGCTGGCTTGCAAAGACATCGAGACGGACCGGCGTCGAGATTTTTACCGTCAACTACGATGTTCTGATCGAACATGCGCTAGAGGCAGAGCGTATCCCGGTATTCGACGGCTTTGTCGGTAGTTACCAGCCCTTCTTCCATCCAGACACCCTGCGTCGTACTGAATCTGCACCGGGCCTGAATTGGGCGCGGCTATGGAAGATGCACGGCTCCGTGACCTGGCGTCGCGTTGTACAGGACGGGCGGGCGAGGGTCATCCGCGCGGCACCCGACCCAGCCGGTGAGATGATCTTGCCATCGTTTCAGAAGTACGATGAATCGCGGCAGCAACCTTATGCTGCCTTTACGGATCGCTTAACCCGTTTTCTTGATCAGGACGATGCTCTGATGATCATGGCGGGCTTCAGTTTCGGCGACGAGCACATCAATAACCTGATTTTTGGAGCGCTCGAAAACAGACCGCGCACGCACGTCTACGCACTGCAATATGATGAGCTGCCCGAGGATAGCGTTCTCATCAAACGAGCCGGACAACGCGCTAATCTGATCGTCGTTGGCCCGCGAACGGGCGTTATCGGCGGGCGTCGTGCTCAATGGGCGCCCGCTGAGAGCCCCGCGTTCATGCGCGGCGTGTTCGAACTGAAAACCGATGTCGCCAATGGCACCGATAAATCGGGCGTGATGAAGATCGGAGACTTCGCGTGCTTTAGCCAGTTTCTGCAAGCGATGGCGAGTTGAGCAGCGCATGCCCATCGGTGATCCAACATACATAGGTCAGATCGCTTCGGTAGCGGGAGCGGTACTTCGCGTTCGCCTTCGTGACGATATGCCGTCGACACTCGTGATGATCGGAGGCGAATCGTATCGCGTGGGACAGATCGGCGGATTTTTCCGCGTCCCGCTCGGATACACCAACCTTTATGCGGTTTGCACCCAGATCGGTGCGGATGCCGCGCCGCCGGGCGTAGTCGAGGGCAGAGTTGGTTTGGGCCTCGAAGAGGACGCTCAGGTTCAACTATCCGGTTATCGCTGGATGACCATCGTGCTATTCGGCGAAGCCCTCGGTGGCGAGTTTGAGCGGGGCGTCAGCCAGTATCCGACCGTTGGTGACGAGGTTCATCTCGTTACGAACGACGATCTCAAGGTCATTTATGGCTGGGCCAAGGACAAGAAAGGAACAATCTCAGTCGGACGGATAGCTGCGACATCGGGCATTTCAGCAGACGTAAACGTCGCCGGCCTTGTTAGCAGGCACAGTGCCATTGTCGGCTCCACCGGTGCGGGCAAGTCCAATCTGGTGACGGTTCTTCTGGAGACAGTTTCAGGCGGCTCTCTTCCCAACTCCAGGACCATTGTCATCGATCCTCATGGTGAATATGCCACCGCTCTTGGAGATCGAGCGCGGGTGTTTCGCATTCGTCCTAACGAGGCGGCCGGAGAGCGCCATCTCTGGGTCCCCTTCTGGGCTCTTCCATTCGCAGAACTCCAAGAGCTGACGCTGGGAGGACTTCAGCCCAACCATGAGGCTTCGATTCGTGACGAGGTGCTGGATAGAAAACGCGCAGCAGCACCACATCTCGCCATCGCGCCGCCGCTGGAAACTCTGACAGCGGATTCGCCGGTGCCGTTTAGCATAAAGAAGCTCTGGTACGATCTCGACAAATTCGAGCGCCTGACGTTTCCCGTCAGCGCCCCGCAGACAGACGCAAACGCCTACGCACCCGAGGAATTTGGCGACGCGAGTCAGCTCAGATCCGATCGTTATCCTGCGGCGAGCCCCTACAATCAGGCGCCCTACAAGAATCAAAGGAAGCGCTACATAGAGCGACAGCTCGATCTCATGCGCAGCCGGCTGAAGGACGCGAGATTCTCGTTCCTGTTTTCGCCGGGCGATGGCTATGAGCCCGACTTGGATGGGCGCGTCACCAAGGATCTGAATACGCTCGTCTGCGATTGGGTCGGCCACGACAAGCCGATCACAATCTTCGACGTATCAGGTCTTCCATCGGAGATTCTTCCGACGATTGTCGGGACGATGTTGCGGATTGTCTACGACATGCTCTTCTGGGGCCAGGATCTGGCTGTAGGCGGTCGCCAACAGCCTTTGCTTATCGTGCTTGATGAGGCTCACCGTTTCGTACCGGAAGGCGTCGATACACCTGCTCACCGTACGCTCTCGATGATCGCAAAAGAGGGTAGAAAGTACGGTACAGGGCTCATGCTCGTCACCCAGCGTCCGTCGGAGATCGACAGCGCCATCCTTAGTCAGTGCGGCTCCATGATTGCGTTACGGCTTACGAATTCAGCCGACCGGTCCAAGGTATCCGCCGCAGTTCCCGATGATCTGGGTGGCCTCGTTGATCAGCTGCCCTCCCTGCGAACCGGCGAGGGTGTTTTTCTGGGCGAGGTGATGCCTATTCCGTCGCGCGTCCGGGTCCGTAAAGCGAAGCAGAAGCCAGCTGGTGACGATCCGAAGTTGCCGGAGGTTTGGCAGACGGACGAGCGACCGGATGGATCCCTGTATGCGCAAGCGCTAAGAAACTGGCGCGCGCAGTCCACGTCCGCTCACACACAAGGAAAGGGGTGATGCCGGTGCCTGAGATGATTTTTGTGCAATCCTCTAATGTGGAGGCGATTGGCTACGACGCCGCTGCAATGGAGCTTCATGTGCGGTACGTGAAGAACGGCGTGACCTACGTCTACTATTCCGTCGAGGAATGGCGCTTCGAGGAGCTGATACAGGCTGACTCGAAAGGCAGCTACGTAAACGCCAATATCAAGCCGAATTATCGGTACGCAAAGCTCTGATCTTCTCTGATGCGACACGCACGGGTCCCGCGAAAAGGCATTTGCCGATGCCTGCGGGACTCCCGCCGTGATGAACCGCGATTCTCCTCGCACTCGCCTCGCAACGGTCGCCCGTCCGGAATTCATCACACCAGTTCATTCAACTATTTGCGGAGCGCCGGCGCCGCCCGACTCGCACCTTCGCTTCCTCAGCTCTTACAAGGCGAATGCCGATACATCTCTTCATCCATCCCAATCCATCAGGTCGATGATTCGCCCCTTTGCCCGAGCCGCTCGCAGGTACCGCTCGTCTGCCGTAATGAGCGTGGCGTCCGGAGTCTCCAACGCCACTGCGTGATAGTAGGTGTCGAAGAGATGCTGCTGCAGCTCGGTCGCCAGCTCGACTCCGCGCCTCAATACCAAGGGGTCGTCAGTTCCGGCAACTTCCAGTGCGTTTAGCAGCGTCACGTCGTCCGCGGCCGTTCTTGGACTCTCGCGCGCGAGCACCGCACCGACGTCCGCCAGCCAGTGCGTCGGCTGCAAGGCCGCCAGTTCACCTCGCGTGACCAACTCCATGAGTTGCGTCGCCTTCTTTGTCCCGGCTGCGCGTTCTGAATCCTGCAGCAACCACTTGATGACGACGCTGGCGCCGACGACGACCGTCACGGCCTGCCTGCCCTCCGGGAAGCGCGAAGTTGCTTGTCGGTCAGCGCCGGCCGCTCCGCGCGGCGCTGCGTTAACGTGCGGAAGATGCTCTCACGCTGCTTGCGGCGTTTCGCCTCGGCTACGGCGTTGCGCATCAGCTCAGCGATGACGGCGCTCTTGTTCTGGTGGCCAAAAAAACTTGTCAAACTCGGCCTTGACGTCGTCGGGAACGCTGAAATTGACGGTAGCCATCGCGCTTCACCGTTGTTGAAGGTTTCAACAATCGCCACGGTAGTCGGAATTGGGCGGCCGTCAAGCCGAGGTGCGAGCGGTCCCACACCAGCACGGCACGATCCATTCCAAGACGAGCGACACGGCCGCGCTGTGACGGTTGGCGGAGTGAGATCGCCGCCCGTTACCTCGCACTGCTCTGATGGTGAGCATCCTGATACGTGCATGCGAGGCGTCGCGCAGGCGCCCTGCACGAGGGTTGCGCCCGCGAGAGCTCTGCTGCAATTCCGCATGGCTCGGAGAGTGCCAGCCGTGTGACGCAGGCTAGCGAGGATTCTCTTCGGCTACGTCCCAAGCCGAAAAAGCGCCCGCGCCGTCCGAGCCGGCGACCCTCAGGCTAGCGGATTCCCGGTCGCGATCGCGCGGCCATACGGCCGCAAGCCGCGCCAGAAGATGACGATCGCAGGCGCCCCGAGCAGCAGCGCGATACTCGCGAGCGACAGCCGGATCTGCTCTTCGCCGAACACGTACTGACTCAGCGCCCCGACGATCATCGGTCCGAATCCCATGCCGATGACATTCATGATGAACAGAAACAGGAAGGTCATCTGGCCGCGCAGCCGATTGGGCGTGACCGTTTGAATGGCGGCATTCTCGGGCGCCGCGGCCATGATGGATGTCAATTGCGCGAGCAGCATGCAGCCGACCGCGAGCCAAGGATCGGGCATGAGTGGGCCCGCGATGCCGAACGGCACGGAGATCGCCGTGCTCAGGACGACGACCCGCACGTTCCCATCGTGCACGGCGTTCTTCCAGTAGTGCTCGGCGAGCCAGCTTCCGAGCGCGAGGCCCACGGGCA
>CAZFTZ010000396.1:0-5055 GCA_964521875.1 uncultured Cellulomonas sp.
GCTGTCGCTGCTGGCGTTCGTGCGGACGCTCGGCACCACGACGGTCGCGGCGCTGCATGACCTCAACCTGGCGGCGTCGTTCTGCGACCACGTGCTGGTGCTGTCGTCGGGCCGCCTGGCGGCGGCCGGGCCGCCGGAGCGAGTGCTGACGCCGGAGCTGGTGCGCGCGGTCTACCAGGTCGACGCCGACGTGCTGGTCCACCCGCGCACCGGCCGGCCGGTCATCGCGTTCGCAGGAGCGTCGGACCTGGTCAGCGACGCCGGGCTCGCGACGGCGTCGTCGCAGGCGCGGGGCGCGGACGGCGGCAGCGTGGCCGACGACGCCCGGCTCGCGACGGCGTCGCTACATCCGCGGGGCGCGGACGCCGGCAGTACGACCGAGGACACCGGGTCCGACGAGGTGTCGTCGGGCGCGCGGGGCGCGGACGCCGGCGGCCGGTCGACGCGGGTCAGCTGGAGGCCGCGCGGATGAGAGTGGTGGTCCTGTCCGGCGGAGTCGGCGGGGCGCGGTTCACCCGCGGCCTGCTGGCGCTGCTCGCCGAGCGGCTGCCCGACGGCGCCGGCGGCAGCACCGCCGAGGTGACGGTGGTCGCGAACACCGGCGACGACATGTGGCTGCACGGCGTCCGGGTGTGCCCGGACCTCGACACGCTGATGTACACGCTCGGTGGCGGGGTGCACGAGGGCCAGGGCTGGGGGCGGCGCGACGAGTCGACGCGGGTGAGCGCGGATCTCGCCGAGTACGGCCTGGGATGGGAGTGGTTCACGCTCGGGGACCTCGACCTCGCGACGCACCTGGCCCGCACCGAGCTGCTGCGCGGCGGGTTGCCCCTGTCCGCCGCGACCTCCCGGCTCGTCGCTCGCTGGCAGCCGGGCGCGCGGCTACTGCCGATGACCGACGACGAGGTCGAGACGCACGCCGAGCTCGAGGACGGCAGGCGGGTGCACTTCGAGGAGTGGTGGGTGCGGCTGCACGCGTCGGTCCCCGCGCGGCGGTTCGTGCAGGTAGGGGTGGAGTCGGCGCTGCCGGCGCCTGGCGTGCTCGACGCCCTCGCGCTGGCGGACGTCGTGGTGCTGCCGCCGTCGAACCCGGTGGTGTCGGTCGGGACGATCCTCGGCGTGCCCGGGATCCGGGACGCGGTGCGTGACGCGCCGGCACCCGTGGTCGGCGTCAGCCCGGTGATCGGCGGGGCGCCGGTACGTGGCATGGCGGACGCCTGCCTGGCGGCGATCGGCGTGGAGACCAGCGCGGGTGCGGTAGCCCGGCACTACGGCCGACGAGCGGACGGCGGCGTGCTCGACGCCTGGCTGGTCGACACCGTGGACGCCGCCGTCGTCCCGGACCTGCTGTCCGAGGGCTGGGCTGCGACATCGGCACCGACGCTGATGTCCGACGTGCCGGCGACCGCCGCGATCGCCGCCGAGGCGCTGAGGCTCGTCGACCGCCTGCCCTGACGGTGGCCGCCGTGCCGTCGGTCCGGCTGCGGCCGGTGCCGCGTGCCCCGTCCTGTCGGCCGCAGGCCCCTGCGCAGCAGCGGTCTCCGCCCACCGCGGTCGGCCGCAGGCCCATGCGCAGCAGCCGTCTCCGCCCGTCCGATCTGCCGCGGTCCGGCGCGTAGCCGCGGTCCGGCGCGTAGCCGCAGTCTGGCACGTAGCCGCAGTCCGGCGCGTCGCCGCGGTCCGGCGCGTCGCCGCAGTCCGGCGCGTAGCGGCGGTCCGACGCCGACCGGTGGCGCATCATGCGGTGTGCGAGAGCGGGTCTACGCCATTCGGTGTGCCGCGGGCTCCGTGCCTGCCAGCAGCCGGTCGAGGAGCCGCGCGGTGCGCGGGCCCGGCCGCATGGCGCGCACCTTCTCGAGGTCGACGGGCAGGTCGACGTCGTGGCGCAAGGTCGAGTCCGGCGGAACGTCGAGCCGCACGTAGCCGAGGCCGACATGGGCGGCAGCCGAGCCGGCTCCGAACCGGGAGTCGAACTGGACTCCGTTCCCGACGGCGAGCAGCGTCGTCCCGGCGCCAGGAGCATCCGGCACCATGGCGCGCGGACGAGCCTCGGCTGCGACGAGCGCGTCGGCGAGGTCGTCGGGCCGCAGCGCCGGAAGATCACCGAGCAGCACGCCGACGGACGCGGTCGGCACCAGCGCGCGTCCCGCCGCGACACCGGCCGCCGCCGCGGCGTCCAATCCGGACCGCTGCCCGGCGTGCGACGGCTCCGGGACCACCCGCACCATCGCCGTGTTCCCCTCGGGCCCGGCGACGCGGCTCAGCGACTGCGCAAGCGCCGGTGCGTCACGCCGCACCTCCTCGTCGGCGGTCACCACGACGACCAGACCGACCTTCGGGCACGAGACGGCGGCCGTGATCGTGTCCAGTGCCATCGCCCGCGCGAGCGCGACCCGTGACCGCCCGTCGAGGGCGCCGCTGAGCCGCGTCTTTCCGGCCGTGGCGTCCTTGACGGGCACGACGACAACCCAGCGCCGTGGCACTCGATCACCCTAGGCCGTGCGCGACGAAGCCCGTCGGGGCGACCGCTGTCGCCTCAGTCCCCGGCTGAGGACACCCGCAAGGGGAAGTCGCCCGCCTGATGGGGCGCCGGCGAGCGTCAGAAGGGCGGCGTGTCCGGGTAGCCGGAGGCGACAGGATGGGGCCGCGTGCCGGTCGTGCAGGGTTCGGGTCGCGGGTCGCTGGCCGGCCGCGGGGCATCGCCCAGCGGCGAGTCGCATCCGGGCGGCGAGTCGCATCCGGGCGGTAAGCCGGAGCCGGGCGGCGAGCCGGAGCCGGGCGGTGAGTCGCATCCGGGCGGCACGTCCCGGCCGGGCGGCAAGCAGGAGCCGGGCGACACGTCATCGCCCGATGGCACGTCATAGCCGGCTGACAAGTCGCAGCCCGACGGCGCGGCTTGGCCTGATGGCGCAGCGGTCCGGACACGCGCGGTGGTACCCGGCGGTGCGGTGGCGCGCCGAGGTCCGTGGATAGCGATGACCGGCTCGGTGCGGTACCGCGCACCCGCCGGAGAGGTCCAGGTCAACGCTCCACCCTCGTGGTGAGCGACACGCCAGCCGAGCTGGTGCTTGAGCCGGTGATGCTTGCGGCACAGGTGCGCCAGGTTCTCGATCCCGGTCACCCCGCCGTACTGCCAGTCGGTGCTGTGGTCCAGGTCGCACCGCATCGCCCTGCGCCGGCACCCCGGGAACCGGCACGTCTCGTCCCGGACCACCAACGCCGCCTTCAGGTCCGCCGGGACACGGTAGCGGTCACGGCCCACCGACAGCACGGCGCCGGTCTCCGGATGCGTCAGCACCCGGATGAACGACGGCGCCAGTGCGCACAGGTCACGCGCGGTCTCGATGTCGATCGGCCCGAAGCCCTCCAGGTCGGCCGGCTCGTCGGAGTGTCCCAGCAGCGACAGCACCGGCACGGTCACCACCACCGTCGGCACGATGGCACGGAAGCCGTCACCGACGGCGACGGTGCCGCCGTGCGCGGCAGAGTCAGGTCGGTCACCGGCTCCGGCGTCGAACATGCCCTGCTCCGCGGCGACCACACCCGTCGCGGAATCACCGGCGAGCAGCAGCTCGCACAGGGCGTCCGCCCGCAGCTGGTCCGGAGTGCGCGGCTCGTCGGGCCCGGAAGCCTTGGCGGCGACGTCCGACAACCGGTGGTAGATGCCGATCGCCTGCGCCGCCGGCAGCAGCGCCGTCAGCCAGCACAGGTCGTCGCCGGCCGGCGCCACCTCCACCCGACGGTCCGTGAGGTTTCGCTGACGCTCGTCGGCGGTCCTCGGGATGTGGCGGGCACGCCAGCGGCGTGCCATCACCCGCAGCTCGCTCGCCGTCGACGTGAGCGCCTTGGCGATCATCGCCTCGTCTGCGGCGGCCAACGCCGCTTCGTCGGCCACTGCGCCGAAGATGTCCAGCATCACGTCGCAGTGCCACGACGAGACGACGCCGGCGAGGTTCGCCTCACGGAACCGTGGGAACGCCGCGAGCGCCGCGTGCCGCGCGAGCCGCTTGGCGAGCGTGCTCTCGGGGAGCCGCAGCGCGGATGCCAGCTCGGCGAGCATCCCGCGGGCGCCCCACTCGCGGCGTTCCTTCGCAGGACGATCCGTCAGGCGGGCGGCGTACTCCGCGGCACCTTCGCGGTAGGCGGTGGCCACGAGCTCGTCGCGGAAGGCCGCCGTGGACGTGGCGAGACGCTCGGCCTGCGCGACCGCCGACGTGAGCCGGCGGATCGGATCGGCCTCCGCGTCGTCCGGTGCCATGTCACCGTCGAGGTCCAGCACGGGGACGCGTTCCGGGTCGAACGCGGGCAGCGGCAGGCCCGCCACCTCGCGGCCCGAGCCCGGAACCAGCGCCACCATGTCCACGACCCAACTCCACCACCGACCACTGACATCGCCGCAGGTCAGCGTGGCAGTTCATCACCCTGCCGAGTGAAGCTGCCGACGGCCGAACGGGTGAATCAGGGCATCAGCCGACGCCGACCGTCGGCGGATCGACGCGCCGCCGCGCAGCCGTCGCCACCGCCACCACGCAGCCTCCGTCAGCCGCCACCGCGCACCCGCCCCGCCCTCGTCGCACGATGGACCCATGTCCTTCTGGCTCACCGGCGACCCTGACGCGGACGCCCTCCTCGACCACGACCCCTTCGCGCTGCTCGTCGGCATGCTGCTGGACCAGCAGGTCCCCATGGAGGCTGCCTTCGCCGGTCCGAAGAAGCTCGCCGACCGGATGGGCGGCCTGGACGCCGGCCGCATCGCCGATATGGACCCCGACGAGTTCGCTGCGATCGCCACCCAGCCGCCGGCGATCCATCGTTTCGCGCGTTCGATGGCTGGCCGCGTCCAGGCACTCGCACGCCACGTCGTCGAGGTGTACGACGGCGACCCGACACGCATCTGGGCCGAGGGCGACCCCGACGCCGCCACCGTGCTGCGGCGCCTGCAGGCGCTCCCCGGATTCGGCGACGAGAAGTCGCGCATCTTCCTCGCGGTCCTCGGCAAGCGACGTGGGGTCACGCCCCGCGGCTGGCGCGAGGCCGCCGCACCCTTCGGCGAGG
>CAZFTZ010000397.1:0-4229 GCA_964521875.1 uncultured Cellulomonas sp.
CGCCGACCTCGACGCCAAGGGAGTCCCGCTGCCGGACCGCGTGGCGACCTACCGTGCCGGGCTGCGCAACGCGACGGCGTTCCCCGGCCACCCGGCGGTCGGGCGCAAGGACCTCGGCGAGAGCGCCTACCGCGGCGCGCCCTCCCCGCGCACCCACGAGCCGGTGTCGTGGGCGTTCGAGGGCGCGGTCAACGACCACGCGCTCGCGGACATGGCCGACCGGCTCGCCGCCGCACACGGCACCACGCCGCGCGCGGCCGCGCGGTACCAGGACGAGGCCGCCTACCTGCGCCATCGCTCCAGCGCCTGGGTGAACCTGTCCGACCCGGAGACCGGCTTCTTCCGGAGCCGGTGGCCGGACGGCCGGTTCCGCGCCACACCCGGCGAGTACGACCCGCGCGAGTGGGGCGGCGACTACACCGAGGCGAACGGCTGGGCGTTCGCCTTCCCCGCGCCGCACGACGTCGCCGGCCTGGCCACGCTCGTCGGCGGGCGGGACGCGCTGCGGGCACGGCTCGACGTGTTCTTCGCCACGCCGGAGGACGGCACCCGGCCCGGCAGCTACCTGGCGAGGATGCACGAGCTGGTCGAGGCGAGCCTGCTGCGCACGGGCCAGTTCTCGGTGAGCAACCAGCCGGTGCACCACGTGCCGTTCCTCTACGCGTTCACGGACGCCCCGTGGCGCACCGGGGTGGTGGTGCACGACGTGCTGCGCCGGCTGTTCGGTGGCTCGTCGATCGGGCAGGGGTACCCCGGCGACGAGGACAACGGCGAGATGTCCGCGTGGTGGCTGTTCGCCGCGACCGGCCTCTACCCGCTGCAGGCCGGCAGCCCGCGGTACACGCTGCACGCCCCGCTCCTCGACCGCGTGACCTGGCACCTGCCGGGCGGCGACCTCGTGGTGCGCGCGCACCGCGGTTCGCCCGGCGACGTCCACGTGCGCCGCGTCCTGGTCGACGGCCTGGAGCACGCCGCGACCTGGATCGACCATGGCCGCCTGGCCGGTGGCGCGACCATCGACGTCGAGCTCGGCCCGGCGCCGTCGGCGTGGGGCACCGGTCATGACACCGACCCACCGTCGCTGACGCCGCCAGGCGAGCGCCCCCGTCCGTGGCGCGACGTGTCCGGGCGCGGCCGGCTGCGTCACGTCCGGACCCGTGGCCGCGACCGGCGCGCCGACGCCCTGCTGGACGACGAGCGCAGGGGCGTCGTGCGCCTCGCGGCAGGGGACGCGCTGGTCTGGGACGGCGACGTCGGCGAGCCCGTGCTGATGTACACGCTGACCTCGTCGGGCAGCGTGGCGGGAACCGCCACCTGGCGCCTGGAGGCCGCCGCGGACGACGAGAACTGGGTGCTCCTCGACCGCCGCGAGGGCGAGCCGTTCGACTGGCCCGACCAGCTCCGCCCGTTCTCGGTCGTCGCGCCCGGCGCGTACCGCCGCTACCGCCTGACCGTCGAGGACGCGCCTGCCGGTGGCCTGCCGCTCGGGCAGGTCGAGCTGCTGAACCGCTAGGACTTGGTGCGCTTCGTGAGGGCGAGCACCACCCGGACGATCGTGTCCCGCACCACGGCGAGGTCGTATGTCTTGGTGCCGTGGAGGATCGCGGCGCGCACCGCGTCGTCGTACACCGCGGTGATCAGCCGGACCGCGATCGCCGGGTCGGTCGCCCAGGCCCGGCCGGCCTGCGCCAGCGTCCGCTCGAGCACCGGGACGAGCGCCCCCTCGTACTCCGCGCGGTGCTCCAGGTAGGTCGGGGCGAACTCCGGGTCGCGCAGCGCGAGCAGCTGGAACTCGGCGTAGATCAGACTCCACGGGTGGTCGTCGAACGGCCCGACGAAGAAGTCGAGCACGATGCCGGCGATCGCGTCCGCGTCGAGCGCGCCGTCGGCACCCTCGAGACGCGGGGCGAGCGCGGCGAACTTCTCCTCCAGCGCGGCGAGCCGGATGCCGTCCTCGCGCTCCATCAGCGCGACGAACAGCTCCTCCTTCGTCGTGAAGTTCGAGTAGAACGCGCCGCGCGTGAAGCCCGCGCGCTCGGCGATCTGCTCGACGGTCGACGCGTGGACGCCCTGCTCGGCGAACACCTCGAACGCGGCGTCGAGCAGACGCTCGCGCGTCGCCCGACGCCGGGTGGTGGCCGGGGCGATGGGCTCGGCGACGGGCACCGCGGCACCCCTTCCCTGGGGGCTGGCTGAGTTGTCGATGCACCATCGTATCGGATACGTTGGTGTATCGGATACATCGGCGTATCGACCTGTCCGTGAGTCTGACCGTCGTCTGGAGCCTCGTGTCCTCGACCCTCTACCGCCTCGGACGCTGGGCCTTCCGGGCGCGGCGTCTGGTGCTCGCCGTCTGGCTCGTCGTGCTGGTGCTGGCCGGCGGCGGCGCCGCCCTGCTCTACCAGGGCACGGACGACACGTTCAGCCTGCCCGGCACCGAGTCCGGCGCCGCCCTCGAGCAGCTGCGGCAGACGTTCCCGCGGGTCAGCGGCGCAAGCGCGCAGCTCGTCGTGGTCGCACCCGACGGCGCGACGGTGACCGCCGAAGCCGTCAAGGGTCCCGTCGAGGAGGCCGTGGCGGCCGCCGCCGCGGTGCCGGGCGTCGCCGCGGTCACCGACCCCTACGGCACCCAGGTGACCGGTGCGGTGTCCGACGACGGCACCGCCGCCCTCGTGACGATCCAGATCGACGGCCAGGCCACCGACGCGTCCGACGAGCTGAAGGACGCGCTCGTCGGCGTCGAGACGACGCTGCAGGCCGCGCTCCCCGCGGGGTCCACCGCCGCCCTCGGCGGCGAGCTCTACACCATCCAGGTGCCGGGGATGGGCGCCACCGAGGGTGTGGGCCTGGTGATCGCGGTCGTCGTGCTGCTCGCGACGTTCGGCTCGTTCGTCGCCGCGGGCATGCCGCTGCTCACCGCGCTGCTCGGCGTCGGCATCTCGACCGGGCTGATCTACGGGTCCACCGCGGTCGTCTCGATCAACTCCACGACGCCGATGCTGGCGATCATGCTCGGCCTGGCGGTGGGGCTGGACTACACGCTGTTCGTCGTCAACCGGCACCGCACGCAGCTGTCCACCGGCATGGACGCCGAGGAGTCGGCGGCTCGGGCGCTGGCCACGGCGGGTTCGGCGGTGGTCTTCGCCGGCCTGACGGTGATGATCGCGCTGGCTGGCCTGTTCGTCGCCGGCATGCCGTTCCTCACCACGATGGGCGTCGCCGCCGCGTTCGCGGTCGGCGTGGCCGTGCTCATCGCGGTGACGCTGACCCCCGCGCTGCTCGGCTTCGCCGGCGACCGGCTGCGGCCCAGGCCGCGCCGTGCCGCGACGGCGGGCGGCGGGCGCGGCACGGCGGCGAGCGCCGGGGTGCAGACGGGCGAGCCGGAGATCGGCCTCGACGGCGGCGCCGTCACCGGCAACCGGTTCTTCCGCGGCTGGATCACGGCGGTGACGAAGATCCCGCTGCTGACTATCCTCCTGGTGGTCTGCGTCGTCGCGCTGCTCGCCTGGCCAGCGACCGGCCTGCGCCTCGCCCTGCCGGACGCCGGCAGCCAGCCGGAGGGCTCACGGGCCCGGCTGACCTACGACCTGGTGGCCGAGCACTTCGGTCCCGGCCAGAACGGCCCGCTGCTGCTCACCGGCACGATCGTCGGCTCCACCGACCCGCTCGGGCTGATGGCGGACCTGAAGAGCGAGATCGAGGCGCTGCCGGACGTTGCGTCCGTGCCGGTCGCCACCCCGAACCAGGACGCGACCGTCGGCATCGTCCAGGTGGTGCCGCGCGGCGGGCCGGACTCGGAGCAGACCGCGGCGCTGGTGCGCGAGCTGCGCGCGATGGAGCCCCACTTCAAGGCGCAGTACGGCGTGGACCTCTCCGTCACCGGTGTGACGGCGGCGCAGATCGACGTCTCCACCCAGCTCGGCAAGGCGCTGCTGCCGTTCGGCATCCTCGTCGTCGGCCTGTCGTTCCTGCTGCTGACGATGGTGTTCCGGTCGCTGTGGGTGCCGCTGAAGGCGACCCTCGGCTACGTCTTCTCGGTGCTGGCTGCGTTCGGCATCGTCGCGATGGTGTTCGAGCGCGGCTGGGGTGCCGGGCTGCTCGGGCTCGACCGCACCGGCCCGGTGATCAGCTTCCTGCCGATCATCCTCATGGGCGTCGTCTTCGGCCTGGCGATGGACTACGAGGTGTTCCTCGTCTCCCGGATGCGCGAGGACTACGTGCACCGCGGT
>CAZFTZ010000398.1:0-3437 GCA_964521875.1 uncultured Cellulomonas sp.
GGCCGCTTCCGTGGGGGCGAGTCCACACTTGTCCGGCGCGGCGCGCGGGTCCGCCGTGCCGCCTGAACCGCTACGCCGCCGGGGCGGCGAGCCAGGCGTCCACCCCGGCGAGCAGCCGGGCCTTGGTGCCCGCCGAGGCCCGGCTGGCGCGGATCGAGCCGCGCGCGAGCTCGGCGATCGCCGCGTCGGACAGGCCGTGGACGTGGCGCGCCTGCTGGTACTGGTCGACGAGCCGGGCGTGGAACAGCAGCGGGTCGTCGGCGCCGAGAGCGACGGTGGCGCCCGCGTCGAGCAGCGTGCGCAGCGGCACGTCGTCGGCCGACCAGTAGACGCCGAGCGACACGTTCGACGACGGGCAGACCTCGAACGCCACCCCGGCGTCGACGGCGCGTGCCAGCACCGCCGGGTCCTCGGCCGCGCGCACGCCGTGGCCCAGCCGATCCGGCGCCAGGTGGTCCAGCACCTCGGTGACGTGCGGCGCACCGAGCAGCTCGCCGCCGTGCGGCACCGACGCCAGCCCGGCCCGGCGGGCGATGTCGAAGGCCGGTGCGAACGCGGCGGTGTCGCCGCGCCGTTCGTCGTTCGACAGCCCGAAGCCGACCACCTCGCCCGGGCCGTCCCCGGCGTGCTTGGCGGCGAGCCGCGCCAGCGTCCGGGCGTCCAGCGGGTGCCGCATCCGCGAGGCGGCGACGACCACCGCCACCTCGAGGCCGTGCCGCGCGGAGGCGGCGCGGGCCTCGTCGAGCACGATCTCCAGGGCCGGGGTGATGCCGCCGACCCAGGGTGCGTAGGAGGTCGGGTCCACCTGGATCTCCAGCCGACCCGAGCCTTCGGCGGCGTCGTCGGCCGCGGCCTCGTCGACCACCCGCCGTAGGTCGGCCTCGCCCCGCACGCACGAACGCGCCGCGTCGTACAGGCGCTGGAACCGGAACCAGCCGCGCTCGTCGCCCGGCACCTGCAGCGGGTGGGAGTCGAGCAGCACCTGCGGCAGCGCGACGTGCCGGGCGGCCGCCAGCTCCGCGAGCGACGAGACACGCAGCGACCCGGTGAAGTGAAGGTGGAGGTGGGCCTTCGGCAGCCGGGCCAGATCACGCTGCGGCGGCATGGCGGTCAGTATGCGGCCTTCGAGGCCCGACGAGCGGACCGGCCCGCCGTCACACCACGGGCAGGATGCCGCGCTCCATCGCCACCGTCACCGCGCGAGTCCGGTCGTCGACGCCGAGCTTGCCGAACGCGCGCAGCAGGTGCGTCTTGACGGTTGCCTCGGTGATGAACAGCTCGCGCCCGATCGCCGCGTTCGACAGCCCGCGCGCGACGCCGGCCAGCACCTCGAGCTCGCGCGGCGTCAGCCGGTCGGCGTCACCGCCGCGCAGCTGCTGCACCAGCCGGCGCGCCACGGTGGGGGACAGCGCCGACTCGCCGCGCGCCGCCGCCCGCACGCCGGCGACGAGCTGGTCGCGCGGGGTGTCCTTGAGCAGGTAGCCGGTGGCGCCGGCCTCGACGGCGCGCAGGATGTCGGCGTCCGTCTCGTAGGTGGTGAGCACCAGGACGTGCACGCCCGGCAGCTCCTCGGTGATGCGCGCGGTGGCCGCGGCGCCGTCGACGCCCGGCATCCGCAGGTCCATGAGCACCAGGTCGGGCACCAGCTCGCGGGCGAGCGCGACCGCCGCGGCGCCGTCCGCCGCCTCGCCCACCACGTCGAGGTCCGGCTCGACGCCGAGCATCCCCGCCAGCCCGGACCGGACCACCGGGTGGTCGTCGGCAATGAGCACCCGGATGGTCACGACGCCCTCTCCTCCGACGGGCCGGACGGGGCCGGCGTGGCGCCGGGGACCTCGGCGCGCCCGCCCGTGCTCGAGCCGCGTGCCTCGCCGGCCTCGTCGGCCACCGCGGCGGCGACCGGCACCGTCAGCGTCAGCCGGGTCCCGGCCCCGGGCTCGCTGTCCACCTGCAGCTCCCCGCCGGCGGCCCGTGCGCGCTCCCGCATGCCACGCAGCCCCTGACCCTCGACGGCGTCGGGCGCGATGCCGCGGCCGTCGTCGGCCACCTCGAGGCGGACCCCGCCGTCCACCCGGGCGAGCCCCAGCGTGACACTCGTCGCGCCGGCGTGCCGGCGGACGTTGGCCATCGCCTCCTGCGCGGCGCGCAGCAGTGCCACCTGTGCCTCCCTGCTCAACCCGGTGGCGGCGCCCGGCGTCCCGGGCAGCAGCGACACCCGGACACCCGCCTGCCGCGTGAACCGGTCGGCGAGCCGCCCCAGCGCCTCGCCGAGCGTCGTGTCCTGCAGGTCGGCCGGCCCGAACGCCGCCACCAGCGCCCGCGCCTCGGCGAGGTTCTGCCGCGCGACCTGCTCGATCTGCTCCACCCGGCCGCGGGCGGCGCCGGCGTTGCCGCGCTCCAGCTCCGCACTCGTCGTCTGCGCCAGCATCACCACCGACGTGAATCCCTGCGCCAGCGTGTCGTGGATCTCCTGCGCCAACCGCTCGCGCTCGGCGACGACGCCCGCCGCGTGGTGCGTCGCCGCCAGCTCCGCCTGCGCCGCCCCGAGCTGGGCGAGCAGTGCCGCCCGCTCCTCGCTCTGCTCGGCGATCTGGGTGACCCACAGCCCCAGCGCGATGCTGAACGCCAGGGACACCGCGAGCTGGCCGAGGGACGACAGCCACTCGACCTGCGTGCTGCCCCTCAGCAGGAAGGCGAACCGGACGCCCACGCCGACGGAGAGCAGCGCGGTCCACGCCACGCCCTGCCACCGCCGCTCGGAGAAGAACCAGATCTGCGAGTAGGCGACGAACAGCAGCACGGCACCGAGGTTGTCGAACCCCACCTGGGCGATCGTCAGCGCGACGAGCAGCACCAGGTAGGCGTTCGCATACTCCGACCGCCCGGTGGCCGCCGCGCGCCGTCCGACGACGGTGTACGCGACGACCAGCAGCGCGATGCACACCAGCGACGCGATCTTGTCCCCTCGCGTCCCGTCGCCGACGATCGTCGCCGCGGCGATGACGCCGACGATCGCGTAGAAGAACACCGACCACAGCCGCCGCGCCCGCGCCCAGAACGCGGTGCGCTCGGAGTGCGGGCGCCGGGGTGCGTCCTGGGTCATGGCGCCGACCCTGCCACGTCCGCGTGCGCCCCGTCAGCCCTCGTCGCGGCGCAGCCACCGGAACGTGCGCGCACCGGCGACGAGACCGACGACGAGGTAGGCGACGAGCACCGCCGCGGTCGCCCCGCGCGGCCAGGAGCCGCTCGGCTCCAGCACGCCCGCGGCCTCGTCGGGCAGGAACACCGACCGCATACCCTGCGCCATCCACTTGAGCGGGAACACCGCCGCGACGTCCTGCATCCAGGTCGGCAGCTGGTCGAACTGGAAGAACACGCCGGAGACGAACTGCAGCACCAGCACGATGGGCGTCACCACGGCGCTCGCGGACTTGCCG
>CAZFTZ010000399.1:0-8484 GCA_964521875.1 uncultured Cellulomonas sp.
AGCCCGCACCCACCGCGGCCGACGATGGCCTGGCGCAGGTCGTCGAACCGCCTGCAGCGGCCGACGAGCCCGTCAGCCCCAGCGCAGAGCCGCCGGCACCTGCGGAGGCGCAGCCTCCCGTGCCACCGCAGGCGCCACAGGCGTAGCCCGCACGCGACAGGGGTCCGGCCGCGTCCACGCGCGCCGGGCCCTGTCGGTCGAGTCAGGACATGGCGCGGGTGACGGCGGCGCGGATCGCGGTGTCGACGCGGTGCGTGCGGCGGGTCAGGCCGAGCTCGGCGCGCAGCGCGTCGGCGAGCTCGTCGCGGGTGCGCTGCTGGCCGTCGGACATCAGCCAGGCCGCCAGCTCGTCGAGCTGGTCGTCGCTGTAGGCCCCGATCGGCAGACCCTTGCGGACGTCGGGGCGCGGGCGTGACGGGACGGCCAGCGAGAGCTGCACCTCGCCCGTGCGCGGCTTGGGCGCCTTGCGGATGACGCCCGTCGAGACCCGCACCGGCGCGCTCATCGGGGCGCGCTCCGCGGGGTCGCCACCGTCCTGCTGGCGCGGCAGCAGCAGATCGCCCTCGGGGACGATGCGCGACAGGTCGAGCGGGGCCGACTCCGCCGGGGGCTCGTGGGCGGTCACGGGGGCCACCGGCTCCACGTCGTGCTCCACCGCGTCGAGCATGCCGGTCATCGGCACCTCGACGGACCCGGTCGCAGCGGCCGCTGCGGCCGGCGAGCCCTCCGCGGCCCTCTCGTCGGCCGCGGACCCGGGAACCGGGCGCTGCTGCACGCCGTCCGTCACCGAGAGCGCCGCCACCGACCCCGTCACCAGCGGCACCGCACCCGTCGGCGGCGCCGCCACCGCTGGCACCGCGCCCGAGGCGGCCCAGCCGTCGGCCTCGTCGTCCACCACCGGGGCCACGCGCGGCGACGCCGGGACGACCACCTTCTCCGGCAACGCGGCGTGCACCGCGCGGCGGATCCGGTCCACCTCGCCCTGCGGGTCGAGGAATGCCGCCACCGACCACACCCGCAGCACCGACCAACCGAGCCGCTCCAGCCGCTCCGGCACCAGCCGGTCGCGCACGCGCACGCTCGGCTCGTCGACGTAGGCCTGGTCGTCGGTCAGCACCGCGACCAGGAACCGGTCCGGCAGGTCCGGGTGCCCGACGACGAGCGGGATCCGCACGCCACCGGGGATGCCGTGGTCCACGCCGACCGTCAGGCCGTGGCGCCACAGCCGCTCGGCGAGGTCGAGCACCAAGCGGTCCGGCTCCGCCGGGACCGCCGCCCTCTCGTCGTCCGCATCCGTCGGCGAGACCGGCGCCAGCGGGTCGAGGTCCCCACGCCCGCGCCGCTCTGCGAAGGCCAGCAGGTCCGCCAGCAGCTTCGGCCCGGCGCCGCGCAGCCGCTCCGCGTCGAGGTCGGCCACGCCGAAGCAGGAGACGACGGTGAGCCGGTGCTGCGCCGAGCCGATCGCGTCCAGCAGCACCGCGTCGCCGGCCGGCGTGCTCACCGGGCCGAACGAGTGCAGCACGCGCCGGTGCGGCGTCCGCCCGAGGCCGAGCGACAGGATGACGGCGTCGCGGCGCAGACCGGCCACAGAGGCGAGGTCCACCACGACGAACGGCTCCGCGCGACCCTCGTCGAACAGCGCGCCCAGCGCCGGGTTGCCGCGGGCCTCGCCGAGCACCGCGTCACGCACCGCGTCGGCGTGCCGCACGGTCGCGGTGACGACCGCCAGTGACTCGCCCGGGTGGCTCAGCGCGTGCTCGAGGACCAGCTCGACGACGCGGTCCACCTCTTCACGCGTCGAGTCGACGATGCCGGACTCGACACCGGGCAACCCGGTGCCGTCCACCAGCTCCAGGCGCACCAGCGGCTCGCTCGTCGGCAGCGGCGTCGGCCGCAGCGCCCCGTCGTACCCGTGCCCGACGAGGAATGCGGTGAGCCACGGGTCGCGGCGGCTGGCGTCGGCGTGCAGCTCGAGGTGCGGCAGCACGGCCGCCAGCTCGCGCACCGCGCTGCCGGAGGCGCAGCGCGCGTCGCCGACGACGACCACCTGCCGCCCGCGGGCGATCGCGGACACCACGACCTCCACCGGCGTGCGGGTCGCGGCGTCGAGCACGACGAGGTCCACCGTCCGGGACGGCGCCAGCACCTGCGGCACCAGCATCGGGCTCACCGCGAGCACGGGACGCAGCCGACGGGCGACGTCCGGGTAGCGGGTCATCACGTCACGCAGCGAGGTGACGCGCTCCTCGATCAGCTCGCTGAACAGGCCCTCGGCCTGCTCCCGCTGCTGGCGCATCGCGGCGGCCATCGTCTTGATCGCGGCGCCGCGCACCGGCCCGACGAGCCCGGCGACGTGCGCCCGGTCGAGCTGGGCATACTGGCCGGACAGCACGTCGAGCGTCGTGCCGTCGTAGCCGGCGAGCGCCGGGTCGGCGGCGAGGATCTGCTCGAACACCGTGCTCCACCACGCCAGGTCGAGCTCGGCCGCCGCCATCGCCGGGGCGACGCGGCGCTCGGCGAGGTCGTCCACCAGCGCGCCCAGGCCCTGGCTGCGCAGGTGCCGCACCAGCGCGGTGCGGGACGGCAGGGTGTCGAGCGCGGCGGCGCCGGCGCGCAGCCGGGTCAGCCGGTCGACGAGGTCCGCCATCGAGCGGGTGCCGAGTCCGGGGCCCTCCGGCGTGGCAGCGAGCACCTCGTCCAGCGCCGCCAGGTCGGCGCGGACCGCGGCGTAGTCGGCCTCGACCACCTCGAGCCCCTCGGGCAGCCGCGGCCAGCCGCCGCCCGGGCAGTGCTCCTGCCACAGCTCACGGCGGCGCTGCACGTCGAGCAGCGCGGTGTGCAGGTCGGCCACCGGCCGGCCGGGGCGCAGCATGTCGCGCGCCTGCTTGCGCAGCCGGCGGCGCACCATCCGGCCCATCTCGACGCCGTGCTCCTCGCGCCATGCCTTGGTGGCGGTCGCGGCGACCAGGTCGGCGGCGGTGCGCTCGAAGACGAGCGGCTGGAACAGGTCGAGCGAGGCGCGCACCTCGTCGACCAGCGCGAGCTGCGCGCCCCACTCGGCGACGGTGGCCGGCGGCGTCAGGCCGGTGTCGGCGGCGACCGCCTCGGCACGGGCCATCACCTCGGGGAGGGTCGCGAGCAGCCGGTCGACGCGTGCCAGCGCCTGCCGGGCGTCGGCGGGCGTGCGCAGGTCGGCGCCGTACCAGGGGGTGTCGCCCGGACGCAGCGAGTAGGCGCCGAGCTCCCCGGCACGCGTCAGGTCGGCGGCGGCCTGGGCGCGGGCAGGGCCGTCGAGCACGCGCGCGACGTCGGCGTCCAGCCGGACCGTCGTGCGGGGCGTCGGCCGCGTCGAGGTGAGGCGGGCCAGCTCCTGCAGCGCGTCGTAGGCCGAGACGCCCCACGGCTGGCGCGCTGCGTGCAGCCCGCGCACGTAGCCGCGCAGCGCCTCCCGGTGCGCGACGAGCGCGCGGCGCAGCTGCTCCTCGCCGCGGTCGTCGAGCACTGGCGGCTCGAGGGTCATCGCGGCGAGCAGGCGGCGGGTGGCGGCTGAGCGCCAGCCGGCCTCCGGGGCGACGTCGAGCAGCAGGTCGCCGGCCCCGAGACGGTCCAGTCGCTCGCCCAGCGCGACCGCGGCGCGGCGGTGTCCGGGGACGTAGAGCACGGAGCGACCGGCCGCGGCGGCGTCGGCGACGAGGGCGGCGAGAGTGCCGGTGACGTCGGTGCCGGCCGGGGCGTCGACGAAGACGTGGGCGCCGGTCGCCACGACGTCGAGCAGGTGCTGCTGGGCCGGGTCGAGGTCGCCGAGCCCCCGGTCGAGCTGCAGGTCGCGGTCGCCCGCCTGGGCGCGCGGCAGCGCCCGTCCCACCCGGTCGCGCGCCTCGTCGACGCCCGCGAGGGCGGCCAGCACCTCGTGCCGCCCGACCGCGCCGGCCAGCGCGTCGAGGTCGTCGACCAGCACCTGCCCGGGGTGGACGAACGTGCCGACCACCACCCGCTCGGTCAGCTGGAAGTCCTCGAGCACGGCCCACCCGAGGGATGCCAGCCGCGCGAGCGCCCCGTGCGGGTCGAAGCCGGCGTCGGTGAAGGTGCCGCGCGCGACGGCGCCCGGGTCGAGCAGCGCGCCGCGGACGCGCAGCGCACGCGCCAGCACGGGGTTGATCTCGATCGTCGGCTCGAGCTCGAGCTCGTAGTCGGCCTCGGCGGCGCCCTTGGCACGCAGCGTGACGGGCCGCAGCAGCACCGGCGCGTGCACCACGCGAGGCTCGGTGAGCCGTTCCGGCGGCACCACGGCGTTGCTCCTGGTCGCGCTGGCGAGCGCCGCGACGTCGTCGGTCGCGACGTCCGGGACGGTGCGCTCCACCCAGGTCGCGACGCCGATCGCGAGCGACGTCGGGGCGATGCCGTACTGCTGGGTGTAGACGGTGGCGCGGGCGGCGACCTGCCGCGCCCGGCGGCGCGAGCTCGCCAGGGCGGCACCCTCGCGGATCAGGCTGGAGAGCCTCGTCGGGCGGCCCGCGAAGAGCTGGGCCAGGCCGGACGGGTGCGCGGCGGACAGGTCCAGCACGGCGTCGCCCAGCTCGTCGACGTCGACGAGGGTGGAGCCGCCGGCGGCCTCGACGAGCGAGGCCCGCCAGGTGGCGACCATCCCCTCGACGAGCTCGGCGGGGCTCGGCGGGTCGACGAGGGCGACCTGGGGGGTGTCGGTGGTGGCGGTGTCGGGGACCGGCGCATCGGCCCCCGCACCCGCGGCGGAGGCAGGAGCGGTCACGCCTGGCACGGTAGCCCGGGGGCTGCGCCGCTCCGCCGTGCCACGCCGACGCCCGGGCAATGCGCCGGCGACGAGGCGATGGCCGCCCGGCTACTGCCTCGCAGCACCCGGGCGACGGCCGTCCGGCGGCCGCCCCGCGAACCGGCCCGGGGACGGCGAAGGGGCGACGGGGGACCCGCCGCCCCTCCCCGGACATGTGAAACGGTGCGCACCGCGCAGGGGGCAGGCGATGCGCACCGTCGGGTGAGAGTGTGCGCCTGCCGACCCCTGTTGGTCAAACGTCCAGCAGGGCGGCTTTCATGCGTACGGATGTAAACGCTGGACATCCGTCCAACGACGGGAGTACGTGCGACGCGGCCGCTGAGCCGACGAGTCTCACGCGGCGCGCACCCAGCGTGCGAGGCGGCCCGCCGGCACCACCCGGCGGCGCGCCACCGCGGCGGTCGTCAGCCCGATCCCGACGAGCGCCCACACGACGAGCAGCACCACCGGTCCGGCGACGCCGTCGCCGGTCACCACGCCCTGCAGCGCCGCGCGCGCGGGCGCCACCGGCAGCACGCCGGCCACCGCGTCGAGAAGCTGCGGCACGGTCGACACCACCGCGGTCGCCAGCCCGACGACCGCGACGACCACGGCGACGAACCGGCCGGCGCCGCGGAACGCCGCGACCAGGCCCTGGTTGACGGCCGCGAACGCGACACCCGCCAGTGCGGCGATCACGGCGAACGCCGTCCAGCCGCCCGGGGTCAGATCGAGCGCTTTGGCCATCGCCGCCGTGAGCACCAGACCCTGCACCACGCCGACCAGCGCGCCCGGCACGAACGAGGTCAGCGCCAGCCGCAGCGAGGACCGCGTGGAGCCGACGACGCGCGGCGCCGTCGCGCCGAGCACGACGAAGGTCGCAAGCCCGCCGATCCACAGCGCCACCACCAGGAAGAACGGCACGCTGCCGCCGCCGAAGAGCGTGGTGGTGCCGGAGCCGGTCGCGGTGACCGGGTCTGCGACCACCTGCGCCAGGTTGTCGGCCTGCTCCGTCGAGTACGACGGCACCTGGTCCGCAGCCGTGCCCAGCCCGTCGGCCAGACTGGTCGCGCCGCTGTCCAGGTCGGTGGCACCGGTGGCGAGCTGCCCGGCACCGGACGCCAGCGACGAGGCGCCGTCTGACGACTGCTGCGCGCCCGTCGCCAGCGACGACACCCCCGAGGCGAGCGACGACGCGCCGGTCGCGGACTGCTGCGCACCGGACGCCAGCGACGACGCGCCGGACGCCAGCGAGGAGGCTCCGGACGCCGACTGCGCCGCGCCGGACGCCAGCTCGTGCGCCCCGGTGGCGGACTGCTGCGCGGCACCGGCGAGCTGCTGCAGACCGGCCGCCGACGAGGAGACGCCGGACGCCAGCGTGTCTCCGGCCGCCGCGAGCGAGGCCAGGCTCGCCCGGAGCGACGGGTGCGCGGCATCGGTCGACGTGTTGACGGCGGCGTCCAGGGCGGTCGCCCCGCCGAGGAGGGTGGTCTGGTCGGCCGCGTCCGCCTGGGCCTGGAGACGGGACGCCAGGTCCTGGCACGCCGTCGCGGCGTCCGGGTACGGCGCGGGCCCGGCGTTGCCGGCGCAGACCTGCGCGATCTGGCCCAGCCCGGTCAGCGCCGTCGCGACGCCGTCCTTGTACGCCGTGAGCTGGTCACCCAACCCGCCGGAGCCACCGACGCCGGCGTTGAGCTGGTCCAGCCCGGCGGCGAACTGCTGCGCCCCCGGCACGCCCGCCTGAGCCTGCGACGCGGCCGACGAGGCACCGGCGGCGAGCTGGTCCAGCCCGGACGCCAGGGACGACGCACCGGACGCCAGCTGCCCCACGCCCGACGACAGCGACGACGCACCCGACGAGAGCGAGGACGCACCGGACGCCAGCTTCCCGACGCCCGACGACAGCGACGACGCACCCGACGACGCCGACGAGGCGCCGGAGGCGAGCTCGCCGAGCCCGGACGCCAGCGACGAGGCACCGTCCGACAGCGAGGTGGCGCCCGACGACACCCCGCTCGCCCCCGAGGCGAGCTGCGACGCGCCGTCCGACGCCTGGGACAGGCTGCTGCGCAGGGTGTCGAAGCCGACGAACACGTTCTGCAGGTAGGTCGTCGTCAGCTGCGAGGAGAGCACCCGCACCGCGGTGCCGGTGACCGCCTGCGCGACCGCCGCGTCGACCGGCCGGGAGCGCTCCGAGGTGGCGATGTCGATGGTCGCCTGCTGCGCGTTCGCCGGGTCGGCGCCCATCGACGTCGCGGCGGCGGAGAAGCCGGCGGGGATGGTCACCACGGTGGCGTACCGGCCGTCCGCGAGGCCGGCCGCGGCGTCGTCGGCGCTGGTGATCACCCACGTGAAGTTGGTACCGGAGTCGTGACCGGACACCGAGGCGGCCTCACCGGTCGCGGCGGGCGCCGGCGTCGCCGTCGAGGTGCCCGTCGAAGCGGTGTCACTCGACGACGTCACCAGGCCGGCGGCGAGCTGACGCCCCAGCGGCACCGTCTGCCCGTCGACCGTCACCGGCTCGTCCTGGTTGACCACGGCCGCCTGGATGCGGTCCAGCCGCTCGTCGGGCTTCCACAGCGCCCACACCAGCAGCCCGCCGATCAGCAGCGGGATCAGCACCAGGCCGACGACGGTCAGCCAGCCGGGCCGGCCGGTGGCACGCGCCCGCTCGGGGTGCAGCAAGTCGTCGAGGAACTCACTCATCGCGCCACCTCCAGGGCGGGAACCATGTGCAGGACCGCCACCGGCGACCCGTCGGGCAGCAGCGGCTCGAGGGCCGCGGGATCGAGGCAGGAGACGAGCAGGGCGAGGTTCCGTCCGTCGTCGTGCGCCTGCCGGCGGGCGGCGGCGAGCTCGTCGCGCACCTGCGACCGCAGCACCGGGTCGCTCACGGCGTCGAGGTCGTCGACGACGACGATCGGCGCCTTCGCCGCGAACGTCCGGCGCAGCTCGCTCGCGGGGTCGGTCTTGCGGGTCAGCGTCGCCACCGCGACGCGGCGGCGGATGTCGGGGTCGCGCACCGGCGCGACGAGGCCGGCGACCTTGAGCACGCCCTCGTCGGCGTGCGCCCGCCCGGACAGGGTGAGCAGCAGCGCGGTGCGCCCGGACCGGTGCGGCCCGGCGACGACGAGCGTCCCGTCGGCCGGCACCCGCACCGAGACGTCGCGGTAGAGCGGCGTGCCGTCGGGGGCGTCGAGCTGCAGGCCGGCGGCCACCACCGCGTCGGTGCAGCCGGGCTCGGGCCAGTCGGCGAGCCGCAGCTCGGCCGCCAGCCCCTCGCCCTCGACGTCGAACCGTGGCAGCAGCCGGTCCAGCCAGCGCGGGAAGTGCCACGCGCGGTCGCCGAGCAGCTGCAGGACCGCCGGCACCAGCGTCATCCGCACGACGAAGGCGTCGACGAAGATGCCGGAGGCCAGGCCGAGCGCGATCGGCTTGATGTAGATCGAGCCCTCGGGGATGAACGAGGCGAACACCGCGACCATGACGACGGCGGCCGCGGTGACCACCTTCCCCGATGCGAGGAAACCGGTGCGCACCGCCTCCCGGGCGTCACCGCGGTGCACGTAGTCCTCGCGCATCCGGGAGACGAGGAACACCTCGTAGTCCATCGCCAGGCCGAAGACGACGCCCATGAGGATGATCGGCAGGAAGCTGATCACCGGGCCGGTGCGGTCGAGCCCGAGCAGCCCGGC
>CAZFTZ010000400.1:0-12826 GCA_964521875.1 uncultured Cellulomonas sp.
TGTGCTGCCCAGCCAGGACGCCGGCGAGAACGCCCTGGTGGTGACCCTGGCAGCGTCGGTGGCGATCATGACCGTCGTCGGCTACCTGACCCACGGGCTGTCGATGCGCACGTCCACCGCGCTGCTGGGCACCTTCGCCGGGTTGGCGGCCATCGCCGGGCTCGGCGCGTTCGGCGCCTGGGCGGCCCGGCTAAACCCAGTGACCAGCGAGGAGGACTACCGGCTCGCTGGACTCCTGGGCGATCACGGCCTGGCCTCGTTGCGGGGGGTGTTCCTGGCCGGCGTGGTGCTGGCCGGGCTGGGGGTGCTCAACGACGTGACGATCACCCAGGTCTCGGCGGTCTGGGAGCTGCGTGCCGCGAACCCGGCCGCCAGCTGGCAGCAGCTGTTCGCCGGCGGGATGCGCATCGGTCGCGACCACGTCGCCTCGACGATATACACCATCGCGTTCGCCTACGTGGGCGCCTCCCTACCGGTGCTGCTCCTGCTCGAGCTGTACCAGGTGTCTCTGATGCGGACGTTGACTGGTGGTGCGTTCGCCGCCGAGATCGTACGCACCCTGTCCGGGTCGATCGGGCTCGTCCTGGCGATCCCGCTGACGACGGGCGTGGCCGCGATGGTGGCGGTTCGCTCCGACCCGACCACCTTGCGCCTGGGTCACACGCACCCGGCAACGGCCTGAGCGGCGGGCGTGTTCGTGTTGGCCGACACGCTGGTTGGGTGGCGGCCGGAGGTCACCACGAGGGCGGCGATCGCTGTGGTCAGCGGGATGGCCAGGACCAGCCCGATGGACCCGACGAGCGTGCGGGCGACCTCCTCGGCCAGCTCTCCGCTGGTGGCGGCCTGCAGCAGCGGGATACCGGTGGACATCGAGACCAGCAACACCAGCGGCAGGGTCGCCCCGACATAGGCGAACGCGATGGTGTAGATCGTCGAGGCGATGTGGTCGCGCCCGATCCGCATGCCCTGGGAGAACAGCCGCCTACGGCTGGCGCCCGGGAAGGCGGCGTGCAGCTCCCAGACCGCGGACGCCTGGGTGATCGTGGTGTCGTTCAGCACACCGAGCCCCGCCAGCAAGGTCCCGGCCAGCAGCTCCTAGCGCAGCTGCATCGCCGGCGCGTAGGACCTCAGATCCAGCGCGTACTCGTCGGACAGCCCGGTCAGGTGAGCCGCCCCGGACGCCCAAGCGGCCAGGGCGGCGGTGGCCGCCAGGCCGACCAGGGTCCCGACCAGAGCCGTCGAGGTCCGCAGCGTGAACCCGTGGGCGAGGTAGAGCGTGGCGAACATGATCCCGGCGGCGCTGACCAGGCCGACCCACATCGCCGGGCGGCCGACGAGCAGGGCCGGCAGGGTGAACCACCAGACCACCGCCAGCCCGATACCCAGCCCGAGCAGCGACGCCAGGCCACGCCAGCGGGCGACGACGACGACCAGCACCACGAACACGGCAGCCAGCAGACCCATCGGCGGCCCGCGCACGAAGTCCTGGAACACGTAGGCCGACGCTCCGGGTGTGACGTCGGGCACCTGGACGACACGGATCCGGTCGCCGGCGTGCAGCTCCGGCAGGTATTCCGGCGGCACCATCACCGTGATCGGCCCGTCGTCGCCACGTGCGGCGACCTCCGGCTGCAGTGGATCGGCCGGGGTCGGGTCCGTGACGGTGGCCACCAGCGTCACGACGCCGCCCGGGGGCATCGGGATCGTCGGGACCGGGCCGGCCGGCCACAGCAGGACGGCTCCCAGGATCGTCGCGATCAGCGCGGGGCCGAGCACGAGGGCGAATACCCGCCGCGCGGCGCGGCGGGTATTCGCGGCGATCGGGGTCGTGCCCTGCAGGTGAGCGTCCACCGAGACACCGTCCACGCGGGCGCGGCGCACGCGCCGCAGGCGCGGTTAGGATTCATCGAATCTCTATCGGCACGCAGCAGGACCGCAGCACGCGCCAGCGCGCGACGGGAGTTCCCCTTGCCGCTGAGCCAGTCAGAGCCGCCACATGGTGGGTCGGCCCGCAGCGTACGAGGCTTCGCGGGACCTTCATCAGACCTCGACCAGGTCGCAGCCCAGGGTCCGGACCATGGATGCATGACCGACCAGCTGCAGGCCACCGCCACCCCGACCGCGCCAAGCGCGCGGCGTGGACCGCTGCGGACGGTGTGGACCGCCATCAGCGGCGCGACCGGCGTCGTCGTGGGCCTGGCGCCCCACGTCCTGCACCACATCGGCCCCCTGGTCGGCACCGCCCTGGTCGCCGGTGCTGGCGGCACCGTCCTGTTCGGCGTCCTGGGGTTGGCCGCCTCGGTGCCGATGCTCCTCAAGCTGCGCCGCCGGTTCGGCACCTGGTGGGCGCCGGCCGCAGCCCTGGCCGTGTTCGTGGCGGCATTCGTCGTGTCGACCACGGTGATCGGTCCGTTGATCCGCGGCGAGGACAACGCCCCACCGCCGTCACCGGGCCAGATCCAGGTGCCCGCCGGGCACGCCGAGCACCACTGACTCTCCAGCCGAAAGGACACCCGTCATGGCAACGACACATGCTCCGTCACCGAAGATCAACATCACCGCGACCGAACGCGTCGCTCGGGTCGTCGTCGGCGTGGCCGGCATCGTCGGTGGCGGGCTGCTGCTGGCCGGCGCCAACTCGACTCTCGCCGTCGTGCTCGAGGTGCTGCTGGTACTGGCTGGACTGGACCTGCTGGTCACCGGGGCGCGAGGGCACTGCCCGCTGTACGCCAAGCTCGGTTACGTGCCGGCCTCCCTAACCCACCGCACGCAGGGACGGAGCTCGTGATGGCGCTGCAGGACAACCGACCCCAGAAACTCACTGCGCCCAGCGGCCTGCCGCGACAGCATCCAGGGCACGAGCACCCGACAGACTCCGGCGACACCGACCGCCCGCACCGCAGCCACCGGTGGGCGATGGTGGCCTGCTGTGTGCCGATGCTCGTGATCGTCGCCGTCCTGCTGGCTACCGGTACGGCCGGTCTTGGGGCCATCGTCTTCGCGGTGGTCTGCGTGGGCATCATGACCGCGATGATGCTGGCCATGCCCCGTGACCACTAGTCAGCTCGCACCAGCCCCGGCCATCACACCGGCATCGACGGGGCGGCGACCTCGCACCGGCCGGATGGTCGGGGTCGCCGTGGCCTGGGGGGCGTGCTTCGTCGCGATCAGCTGGGGTCTGCGCGACGCTCCCGTGCTGTGGTTCGCCGCCCTGCGGGCCCTGCTGGCCGGTGCCGCGCTGGTCGCCCTGGGCGGCGCCCAGCACCGCCGGCTGCCACGGGGGATGCGCACCTGGGCACTGGTCGGCCTGCTCGGACTGGTCAACGCCACCCTCGCCCTGGCAGCGATGTTCGCGGCAGGAGCCGGCGCCGCCACGGGCGTGGCGGCGGTCCTGGCCAACGCCCAACCGCTGCTGATCCTGCTGCCAGCCTGGGGGCTGTACGGGCAGCGGCCCGCCCGGTCCACCACCATTGCCCTCCTGCTCGGACTGGCCGGCCTGACCGTGGTCGCCTCCGCATCCGGCGCCGGTGCCGGCGCCGGACTGTCACTGGCAGCCGCAGCCGCCACCACCGCAGGCACCCTGATGGCCCGTTGGCTGCGAGGTATCGACGTGATCGTCGTCGCCGGCTGGCACCTGCTCCTCGGCGGCCTGGCCCTTGCCGTCTGGGCGACCGTCAGCGAAGGCACGCCCGACATCGCCTGGACCGGCCGGTTCATGGCTTCCCTGGCGTTTCTCGCGCTGGTCGGCACCGCGGCCACCACGGTCGTCTGGTTCACCGAAGCCCAACACGCCCGCCTGGACCAGCTGACCACCTGGACCTTGCTCGTGCCGGTCATCGGCGTGCTGCTGGCGGCCCTCGTCCTGGGCGAACGTCCGACCGGTTGGACGCTGCTCGGACTGGGCGCCGTGCTGGCGGCCCTGTGGATCGCCCAACGACCCGAGCACACCCCACCCGCCGCGCACCACGGCCTACCGCCGACCGCGCCCGGACCCCGCGCCCACCAACACGCAGCGGATGTGACATGAAGCGCCGCCACAAGCTGGCCACCGTCCTGACCGCCGCCGTCTCCCTCCTGGTCGCAGGGACCCCCGGTTCCGCCGTCGCGGACGATCACCTGTCGCACAATCGCTCCGCGCTGGAGGACCAACTGCAGGCCACCGCCAAGCAGCGCGAGGACCTGCAGTCCGCGCTGGAGGACCTGTCGGGCGAGCTGGTCCAGGCGCAGGCCGACCTGCAGGGGATCCAGGCGCAGATCCCAGCCGCCCAGGCCAAGCTCACCGAGGCCACCGCGGTGCTGGATACGGCTCTGCGGGCCCAGCAGCAGATCGCCGTCCAGCTGACCGACGCCCGCCAGCAGCGGACCCGGATCACCGCGCAGGCCGCCGAAGCCGCCGACGACCAGCAGCGACTGCGCCAGGAGGTGGCCGCGATGGCCCGGGCGGCGTACCGCAACGGCGGGGACCTGTCCACGTTCTCGCGGCTGCTGGAGGCCAGCAGCAGTGACGACTTCGTCGACAGCTACGCCATGACGGCCGCCGCCCAACGCGTGCAGGGGCAGGTCCTCGACCAGATGCGCCAGGCCCAGGCCGACGCCCGCAACCAGGGCGCCCGCCTGGACGCGGTGCAGCGGACGATCAGCTCGCTCAAGCAGCAAGCCGACCTGAAGGTCGCCGAAGCGGACCAGGCACGCCAGGACGCCGCCGCCGCCAAGGCACGGCTCGACGACCTGGAACAAGACCAGCTGGCCAAGCAGGCGGCCGTCCGCGGCCAGATGGCCGAGGCACAGCGCCAAGCCGACGAAGCCGACGCCTCCACCGCCACGATGCAGGCCCAGCTCCAACAGGTCATCGACGCCCAACGTCAGCAGGCCGCCGCTAGGAAGTCCACCACCACCCCTGGGACGGCGATCGCCGGGGCGCTGTTCGCCAACCCGACCGCCACCAACCCGATGTACGTCACCAGCGAGTACGGCATGCGGCTGCAGCCGGTGCTCGGGATCTACCGGCTGCACGCCGGGATCGACCTGCGGGATCGCTGCAACCAGCCGGTCTACGCCGGCAGGGACGGCACCGTGGTCTGGTCGAAGTACCTGTCCGGGTACGGCAACCAGGTGATGGTCGACCACGGCTGGGTCGAGTCCAAGTCGCTGATGTCCAGCTACAGCCACCTGACCACGTACGTCGTGGCGCCTGGCGAGCAGGTGAAGGCCGGGCAACTGGTCGGGTACGCGGGGCAGACCGGCGGAACCTCGACTGCCTGCCACCTGCACTTCGAGGTCTATATCGACGGGTCAACCGTCAACCCGCGGACCTACCTCGGCCTGCCCCCTGCGTGACATCGACCTAACGCCGGCGGGAACGGGCTACAGGGGGTGCAGCAGCCGGTGCACGAACTGGCGGGTCCGCTCCTGGCTCGGGTCGGCGAGCACCTGGCTCGGCGGTCCGAGTTCTGCGACCCGGCCCTCATCGAGGAAGGCGACCTGGTGGGCGACGTCGCGGGCGAACTGGAGCTCGTGCGTGACGACCACCATCGTCCAGCCTTCACGCACCAGGTCCCGCATCAACGCCAGGACGTCGCCGACCAGCTCGGGGTCCAGTGCGGAGGTCGGTTCATCGAACAGCAGCAGTTGGGGGTGCACGGCAAGGGCCCGCAGGATGCCGACACGTTGCTGTTCCCCTCCGGACAGCTGATGTGGATAGGCGTCGGATCGGTCGGCCAACCCGACCCGCCGGAGCAGGGCCGACGCCTCGGCCTCGACCAGTGTGCGTGCGCGGCGCTGCACAACGAGCGGGCCTTCAGTGATGTTCCCCAGGACCGTCTTGTGGGGGAAGAGGTTGTGGTGCTGGAACACCATCGCGGATCGATCCCGCAGCCGACCCAGGTCGGCGCGGGACGGGCGGCGGGCGAAGTCCACTTTCGCGTCGGCGAGCGCGACAGTGCCGCCATCGGGCACCTCCAGGCCGTTGAGGCAGCGCAGGAGGGTCGTCTTGCCTGAACCGGAGGAGCCGATGACGGCCAGCACCTGACCGCGGCGCACCGTCACGTCGACTGAGTCGAGCACCCGCCGCTGGCCGAACCGCTTGGTCAGGCTTCGCACGGTCAGCAGTTCTTGGGTGGGCGTCAGGTCAGTGGGCGACATAGCGATCCAGTCTCTTCTCCAGGCGGCCTTGGCCAACTGACAACGCCAGGCAGATGACCCAGTAGACGAGTGCAGCTTCGAGGTACAGCAGCATGAACTGCTGACTGAAGGCGGCTACCTGCTGCGCCTGCCGGAAGAGCTCGGTAACGAGGATGAGGGAGGCGAGCGAGGTGTCCTTGACCAGGGCAATGAACGTGTTCGACAACGGCGGCACCGAGACCCGCGCCGCCTGGGGCAGGATGATCCGTCGCAGGGCGGTGCGGTGCGGCATACCGATGACGTGCGCCGCCTCCCACTGGCCCTGCGGGACCGACAGGATCGCCGCTCGCACGACCTCGGACGCGTACCCGCCGACGTTGAGCGAGAACGCGATGATTGCGCTCGGCCACGGGTCGATCACCAGGCCGAGCGAAGGCAGGCCGTAGAAGACAACGAACAGCTGCACCAGCAGGGGGGTGCCGCGGACCACGGACACGTAGGCCCGGGCGAGCACGGCCAGAGCCGTGCGACGCGAGAGGCGAAGGAGGGCTACCGGCACAGCGATGGCCATGCCACCCGCGAAGGACATGAGCGTGAGGGGAATCGTCCCCCGGATCGCCCCAGCCGTGATCGGCCAGAGCGATCCGAGGGCAAGATGCCAGTCGTCAGCGGACACAGGTGGTCACTGCTGCGAGACGTCCTCGCCGAAGAACTCGGTCGAGATCTTCGCGAGCGTGCCGTCGGTGGCTAGTTCGGCGAGGGCTCCGTCGATGGCGTCGGCGAGTGCCACCGCTCCCGAGCGAAGCGCGAAGGCATTGCGGGAGACCTCGTCGGTCTGCGCCGCCACCTTCAGGCCGGCGGCACCGGTCTGGGTCTTGTAGTCGAGGAAGGTGAGCTTGTCGTTGATCGTCGCATCGACACGGGACTGCTCGACGAGGGCGATGGCCTGGGCCCACCCCTCGACGGCCTCGATGGAGGCGCCGTTCTCCTCGGCGAGCGCGTACCAGTTGCTCGTCAGCGACTGCGCGGTGGCCTTCCCGGCGAGGGACTCGAACGATGTGATGGAGCCGTCGTCGGCGCGAACCACGATGACCCCCGGGGAGTAGGTGTAGGGGGCGGAGAACGTGTAGGCGGCCTCCCGCTCAGGGGTGATGGACACCTGGTTGGCGATGACGTCGAACCGGCCGGCTTCCAGGCCGGCGAAGATCGCGTCCCACTGCGTTTCCTCGAACCGGACGTCGACTCCTAGCTTCTCCGCCACCGCTCGGATGACTTCAACGTCGTACCCCGTCAGGTCGCCGGACCCGTTCTCGTGGTAGGAGAACGGGCGGTACGTGCCCTCGGTCCCCACCACGAGTTCCTCGGCATCCTTCACCTTCGCCAGGGACTGGTCGTCGGACGCCGACGAAGTCGGACCGTTGGTCGATGCAGTGCTGGAGCACGCGGCGACGAGCAGCGAGCCGAGCGTCAGGGCGACGACTACTCGGGCAGGACGACGGGTGTTCATGCGGGAACCTCTCGAGTGGGCGTGGTGCGACCGCTCGGTCGCAAGGGATCGGCAAGTACCTGGGCGTGCAACTGCATGCTCGGAGACGCACGGAGAAGGACCTGAGTCCACTCGACCGGGCCCGAGTCGGTGACTCAGGCTGACGGGAGATCGATCAACAGGCTCGGGTGCACTGGCGACAACGACACGGCTCGACGAGGCCGAGCGCGAGCGTCGGGGTCGAACTAGTAGTGCGCACGGGCCAATGCAAGCACGCGGAAACGCAGCGTCGTGCGTCGTGCGCTGGATCTTGATCAGGTCTTCATGGCCCGTCCGCCTGCTGGACCCAATCGACGCTGTGCCGGCGTCTGCCTCGACGAACGGCGGCTCAAGAGGCCTGAAGTGTCGAACCGGACCGGGTCGCCACGAGGCTCGGCGGATCGCTCGCCGCCCGACCGCCGCTTGACGTCACGAGCCTGAGCCGGATGAACTCCGCGCACCTGGACGAGGTGGGGCAGAGGCGAGCTGGTCAGCCGTGGCGGTCGAAGAGGCGTCCCGGCACGGCTACCTCAGGACGTCAACCATGAGCTGCTGACGCACGCTCAGCGCGAGGGCGGCCAGAGACAGGGCGACGAACGCGGCGCGTGCTGGCCGACGGGTCAGCGTGACCTGCAGCGTCAACCATCGCCGAGTCAGCACACCTACTGCCGCCCGAAGCATCATGACGCCTGCCGCGACTATCGCCAGTGGTCCGAGCGGGTTGTAGTACCACGCCAGTGACCACTGGGCGGTCACGGTGAAGAGCGCCGCCCGCGTGCCCCCGCACAGCGGGTCCATGATCCCGAGACGATGGAGGGGGCCGTGCAGGTCCACCGGCGGCAGTCCCCAGATTGCCAGGGCCAGCGCCGCGAACGTGCCGCCGAGGGCGACCCAGGTCAGCTCGGCGTGCTGGTCGATCGGCCGCCAGGTCAGCCTCACGGACGACCGCGAGACCGGCTCGCGTGTCGCGCGCCGCGCCTGACCTGCGGGGTCGCCAGACGAGCGGTCGGAGGGTGCGGGTCGTTGCTGCAGCCGGCTGCAGCCGCGGCGGGCGTCACGCATGTCGCCGTCTGGGGTGCGTCGGCTGTGTCGACGGGTCCTGCAGGCTCGCTGCGACGGCGGGCGGGCCAGATGTGCCTTGTGCGGGCTGGTGTCTGCGTGCGGTGCGGGCTGGCCGTCGCGTACGGGTGGCGACGATCCCCGCCAGTAGCGCCGCGACGGCCAGTGCGACCGCGGTGGTCGTAGGCGCGTCGCCGAGCCGGTCGGCCGGGGTCAGGCTGGTGCGCAGCGGTAGCTCGGCCCTCAGGGTGTCGGCGGTGAACAGGCCGGTGCGCTGCTGGACGGTGCCGTCCGGTCCGACGATCGCGGAGACGCCAACGGTGGAGATCTGGATGGCGGCCCTGCCGTGCTCGACCGCGCGCAGCCGCGTCATCGCCAGTTGTTGGGTGGACTCGGTGGTCCATCCGAAGGATGCGTTGTTCGTCGGCACCACGAGCAGCTCCGCCCCGTCGCGGACGGCCGTGCGCACGACGTCGTCAAAGGCGACCTCGAAGCAGATCGGGGTCGCCAGCTGGACCGTGCGGCCGAGTCGGGGCACGGTGACCGGCACCACTGCCGGTTCGGCTCCGGGTAGCGCGTCGGTGCGGACGCGGTCGACTTCGCGGGAGAACAACCTGACTAGGCCTCGGGCGGGGATGTACTCGCCGAACGGCACCACGCGCTGCTTGGAGTAGGCGAACACCGGACCACGACCCGGCTCCCACAGCAACATCTGGACGTACCGGCCGTCGGGCACACGGCGATCGGTACCGAGCAGGATCGGGGCACCGGCCGCCGCGGAAGCCCGTTCCACCGCCGCAGCGGCGGCCTCGCCGTCGGCGCGAGGGTCGATGTCCGTGGCGTTCTCCGGCCACACCACGACGTCGTACTCGCCGCGATCCGCGTCCTCGAGCAGAGCCAGGGTGCCGGCGACGTGGTTGTCCAGCACGGCACGGGCACGGTCCCCGACCACGGCGTCCTGGTCGGGGACGTCGCCCTGGACGGCGGCCAGGCGCAGAGTGCCGGACTGCGCCGCCGTCGACAAGGGGATTGTCGTGGCCAGCACGGGCATCGCGGTGACGAGCACGGCGGCCGCGACCGCCTGGCGGCGGCGTCCCTGGCGCAGCGCCGACCAGACGGCCGCGACGAGGAAGCCGGCGAACGCCACCGTGGCCGACACCAGCGGCGCGCCACCCAGCCAGGCCAGCGGCATCAGGGGCCCGTCGGTCTGCGAGAACGCCAACCGGCCCCACGGGAAACCCCCGAACGGCCACGTCGACCGCAGTTGCTCGTCGGCCACCCAGATCACGGTGAACGTCAGTGCCGTCAGCGGCGCACGACGCAGCCACCTCGCGCGGCGGGCGATCACCCACGCCATGGCCCCTACGGTCACGAGCGTCGACTGGACCACGGCGAGGGCCAGCCAGGGGATCGTCCCGGCCGCGGCGCGGGCCCACCACAGGTGCGGAGCGAAGAACGCCAGCCCCCACACCACGCCGACCAAGCCCGCCCATCGCGCGTCGTCCCGGCGCAGCGCCAGCACCAGCAAAGCCACTCCGAGTGCCGCCATCGGCCACCACGACCGGTCGGGGAACGCGGCCTCGGTCGCCAGACCGCCCGCTGCCGCCTGAACCAGCGTGGTCCACCGTCGTAGCTGCGAGCGACCGGGCGCGGGTGTCGTCGAGGTCCGAGGCTGTGCGGCGACCAGACCGGTCATGCCTCGCTCCGCCCGGTCGGCACGAGCGCCACGTCGTGGGCGGCGCGGACGAGTGCGTCGGCCCGGATGTGGCCGGTGTACCGGCGTCCGTTGAGGAAGATCGTCGGGGTGCCCGCGGCGCCGGAGTCGTCGGCCGAGGAGATGTCCCGGGCGATCCGCAGCGCGTGTCGGCGGGTGCGCAGGTCGGCGGCGAACCGGCTGACGTCGAGGCCGATGGCGTCGGCCAGGGCTAGGAGGCGCTCGTCGCGCAGGTCGTGCTGGCTTTCGTAGAGCGCGGCCCACATCGGCCAGAACTGACCCTGCGCTGCAGCCGCCTCCGCGGCTTCCGCGGCGGCCTGGGCGTGCGGGTGGATGTCGTTCAACGGCAGGTGCCGGTAGACGACGGCCAGGCCCGAGCCGAGCCGGGCCTGCAGCTCGCGCACCGCCTCGCCCGCCGCCCGGCAGTGGGCGCACTGGAAGTCGCCGTACCAGACCAGGGTGACCTTGGCGTCGAGCGCGCCGAGCACGTGGTCCACGTCGGGCTCGACCGGCTCGGTCAAGTCGACGATCGCGGGGGCCAGGCGGTCGGCGCCTGCGGCTCGCAGGTGCGACGGCAGGGCGCCGATGACACGGAACACGGCCCAGCCGAGGCTGGCCGCCAGGGCCGAGGCGGCCAGGATGCCGATCTTGGCCTCCTCGAGCTCATCGCCGGCGAAGGAGATGTCGGCGATGAGCAGGGAAACCGTGAAGCCGATTCCGGCCAGAGCACCAACGCCGACCAGCGAGGGCCAGGTCACCAGGAGGGGCAGCGCCCCGAGGGCGCGTCGCGTGGTCAGCCAGGTGACCGCGACGATGCCGAGTGCCTTTCCGATCACGAGTCCGACGACGATGCCGAGGGTGATGCGGGAGGTGGCCGCACGTGCCAACGCGGCGCCGTCCAGGGGCAGCCCGGCGTTGGCGAGGGCGAACAGAGGCACCACCAGGTAGCTGGACCAGGGGTGGACCCGCTGTTGCAGCATCTCGTTCGGGGAGATGGTCGCCGTGATCGACCGGCTAGCCTGTTGGGCCAGCCGCGGTGTCGGGGTCATCCGGAAGCGTCGCCAGAGGGAGCCGGCCCGGTGCAGCCCGTCGCGTCCGGGCGGGTAGGCCGAGGCGACCAGGCCGACTGCCACGCCGGCGATGGTCGCGTGAAGACCCGAGGCCGCCACCGCGAACCACATCCCGGCGGCGAGCAGCGCGTAGGCCAGCGAACGCGCATCGGCCCGGCGCAGCGCGAGGATCAGCCCGAACACCGCGAGAGCGGCACCCAACCACGGGAGCGAGAGGGTGTCGGTGTAGGCGACGGCGATCACGGTCAAGGCGATCGCGTCGTCGATCACGACGAGGGTGAGCAGGAAGGTGCGCACCCGCGGTGACGTGCCGCGGGTCAAGGCCAGCACACCGAGGGCGAACGCGGTGTCGGTGCCGACGACGACGCCCCAGCCGCCGGTCCAGTCGGTGCCCGCGGTGATCGCCAGGTACAGCCCGGCAGGCACGAGCATGCCGCCGAGCGCCGCCAGGACCGGAGCGGTCAGCCGCCGTCGCTCACGCAGCTCGCCCATGTCGAACTCGCGGCGGATCTCCAGTCCGGCAACGAAGAAGAACACCGCCATGAGTCCTTCGTTGACCCATTCGCGCAGGCTGTACGCCAGCTCCCCGACTCCGAGTCTGACGCCCAACTCGGTGGTCCACAGCGCCTCGTAGCTGGCCGACCACGGCGAGTTGGCCCAGACCAGGGCGACCACGGTGGCGGCGACCAGGGCGAGCGCGCCGAGGTTCTCGGTGGCGACGAACCGCCGTAGCGGTGCCGGGCTCCCCGTCGTGGACAGCGCGGAGAGCGGAACGGTCGCTGACGTGGGATCCATCCCCGGCACCTACCGACCCGGCGGGCTCGACTGGTCCGCGCCAACCGTCGCCTCCGGCAGCCGCAGCCGCCGCAGCAGCAAGGCGTTGACGGTGACGATGAGCGTGGAGCCCGACATCGTCAGGGCGGCGATCTCCGGTCGCAGCCACAGCCCGAAGGCGGTGAAGAACACTCCGGCGGCGATCGGTAGCGCGATGGCGTTGTAGCCGATCGCCCAGGCCAGGTTCTGGTGCTCCTTGCGCACGGTGCCACGTCCGATCCGTAGCGCGGTCGGCACGCCGAGCGGGTCGGAGCGCATCAGCACCAGGTCGGCGGTCTCGATCGCCACATCGGTGCCGGCGCCGATCGCGATCCCCAGGTCCGCGGTGGCCAGGGCGGGGGCGTCGTTGACACCGTCACCGACCATCGCCACGTGACGCCCCTCGGCCTGCAGCGCGGCGACCTTGGCCGCCTTGTCCTGCGGCAGGACCTCGGCGATGACCGTGTCGATGCCGAGCTGGGCGGCGATCCGGTCGGCGGTGGCCTGGTTGTCCCCGGTGAGCAT
>CAZFTZ010000401.1:0-14483 GCA_964521875.1 uncultured Cellulomonas sp.
TGTCCGACCGGCTCGGACGGCCGGCCCAGGTGTTCCCGGTGTTCAACGGGACCGGCGCCAACGTCGTCGCGCTGCAGTCGATGCTGCCGCGCTGGGGTGCCGTCGTCTGCGCCGCCACCGCGCACATCAACACCGACGAGAACGGCGCACCCGAGCGCGTCGGCGGGATCAAGCTCATCCCGGTGCCGACGCCGGACGGCAAGCTGACGCCGGAGCTGGTGGAGCGGCACGGCAGGCCGTTGCACGACGAGCACCGGGCCGAGCCCGGCGCGGTCTCGGTGACGCAGTCGACCGAGCTCGGCACCGTCTACACGGTGCAGGAGCTGAAGGCGGTGGCGGACGCGGCGCACGCCCTGGGGCTGCGGGTGCACGTCGACGGAACCCGGCTGGCCAACGCCGCGGCGTCGCTCGGGGTCGACCTGGCTGCCCTCACGGGCGAGGCCGGCGTGGACGTGCTGAGCCTGGGCGCCACCAAGCTGGGCGCCGTGGTCGGCGACGCGATCGTGGTGCTGGAGCCGGCGGCGGTGGACGGCGTGGCGTACCTGCGCAAGGTCGACACGCAGCTGGCGTCGAAGATGCGCTTCGCCTCGGCCCAGCTGCTCGCGCTCTACGAGGGCGACCTGTGGCTGCGCAACGCGAGCCACGCCAACGCAATGGCGGCCCGGCTGCGTGCCGGCCTGGAGACGATCCCCGGCGTGGAGCCGACGCAGGCGACGCAGGCGAACGCGCTGTTCGTCCGGCTCCCGGTCGGGCTCGCCGCGCACCTGCGCGAGCGCTGGCACTTCTACGACTGGGCCGACGGCGGCGAGGTGCGCCTGATGTGCGCCTTCGACACGCCGGAGGCGGATGTCGACGCGTTCGTCGCGAGCGCCCGGGAGTGGGCCGCGGCTCGCTGACTCCGCCGCCCTCGGTGCGGTCTCCTGACGTCGCGGGGGTGGAGCACCCCGCAAGCGTCAGGAAAGTCACGAGGGGGCGGGGACTGGGTCAGGGGCGGGGGCCCCGGTGGTGCGCCGGGCGGGGTCGGTCGGCGTCGTGCGTCCGACGAGGCCCACCGTCGCGTGCCGACCGGGAGGCGCCCTCGCGCGGGGCGCGGGGGCCGGTGTCGAGCCGGATGTGCAGCGGCCGCCCGGCGACCCGGGTGCGCGACAGCCGCTCGAACGCCTCGGGTGACAGCCCGCCCGGGATGTCGACGAGCGAGAAGCCGGCGAAGATGTCGATCTTGCCGATGTCCTTGCCGGTCAGGCCGCCCTCGCCGGTCAGCGCACCGACCAGCCCACCGGGCTGCACACCGTCGCGGTGCCCGACGGCGACGCGGTAGCGCGGGCCGTCCGAGTCCGGACGGCGCCGACCCGGGCCGTCCGCGCGGCTGCTGCGCTGCGGCATGTCGCCGAGCCGGGCGAGCGCGTCGTCGAGGTCGTCGCCCTCGTCGGGGCGGGGCTCCGGCCCGTCGTCGCCGATCGCCAGAGCGGCCAGCACGGCCAGCAGCTCGGTCAGGTCGTGCCCGGGCCGCTCGGCCAGGTGCGCCGTGACCGCGGTGCGGTACACGTCGAGCCGGCCGGCCCCGGCGCGCTCGTCGGCCCGTGCCAGCAGCGCGGCGACGCGGTGCGCGGACACCTGCGCCGGAGTGGGGACGTCCACCCGCTCGATCTTCTGGCGGGTGGTGCGCTCGATCTGCGCCAGCTTGAACTGCTCGGCCGGGGTGACGAACGTGACCGCCTCGCCGGCCCGCCCGGCGCGGCCGGTGCGGCCGATCCGGTGCACGTACGGCTCGGCGCCACGCGGCAGGTCGAAGTTGACGACCAGCCCGATCCGCTCCACGTCCAGGCCGCGAGCGGCGACGTCGGTGGCGACCAGCACCCGCAGCGCGCCGGTGCGCAGCCGGTCGACGATCTTCTCCCGCTCGCCCTGGGCGACGTCGCCCGACAGGTAGGCCGCCTGCAGGCCGCGCGCGACGAGCTCGGAGCCGACGCGCTCGGCGTCCTGCCGGGTGCGGACGAACACGATGGCACCGTCCGCGTCGCTCGTCGCGAGGACGCGGACCAGGGCACCGACCTTGTGCCGGTGCGGCACCACGGCGTAGGTCTGCCGCACCGTGTCGACGGTCTGGGACGGCCGGGCGACCGAGACGCGCACCGGGTCGACGAGGTGCTGGTCCGCGACCCGGCGGATGCCGGCGGGCATGGTCGCGGAGAACAGCGCGACCTGGCGGGGGGAGGGGATCGACTCGAGGACCTTGTCCACGTCCTCGGCGAAGCCCATCTGGAGCATCTCGTCGGCCTCGTCGAGCACCAGCAGCGCGACGTGGTCCAGCACGAGGGTGCCGCGGTCGAGGTGGTCGATGACGCGGCCCGGGGTCCCGACCACCACCTGCGCGCCGCCCTTGAGCGCGCGCTGCTGCGGCAGGTACTGCGCGCCGCCGGAGACCGCGACGACGGACACGCCGGTCAGGTGCTGGGCGAACGAGGCCAGAGCCTCGCTGACCTGCAGCGCCAGCTCGCGGGTCGGGGTGAGCACGATCGCCTGGACCGCCGCGAGGTCCGGGTCGATCCGGGCGAGCAGCGGCAGGCCGAAGGCGGCCGTCTTGCCGGTGCCGGTCTGGGCGACGCCGACCAGGTCGCGGCCGTCCAGCAGGGCGGGGATCGCGTCCGCCTGGATCGCGGTCGGCGTGGCGAAGCCGAGCCCGGCGACGGCGCGGTGCAGCGCCTCGGGCAGATCGAGGTCGGCGAAGTCGGTGACGCCTGCCGAGGGCAGGGTGGTGTCGAGGAGCGCAGTCATGTGAGCGGAGCCGTTCCGTGGAAGGGGAGTGCACCCGGGCGAACCACTCGCCCAGCCGGTCGCACACCCCGACACATCGGCCACCGAGAGCGGCCACGACCTGACGAACGGAGATCCGTGGATCTCAACCCACAGGGGACTGCGACGCAGGGAAGTCTACCCGAAGACGTCCCACGTCTTCGACGTGACCTGGGACACGGTCAGGCCGGCAGGCCGAGTCGGCGGGCCTCGATCGCAGGGCAGCGGTCCATGACCACGTCGAGCCCGGCGTCGAGGGCGCGGGCCGCCGCCGCCTCGTCGACCACCCCGAGCTGCAGCCACACCGCGGCGGCGCCCACGGCGATCGCCTCGTCGACCACCGCACCGGCGCGCTCCGAGTTGACGAACAGGTCGACGACGTCGACCTTCCCGGGCACGTCGGTCACGGTGGGGTAGGCCGGCGCGCCGTGCACGGGCTCGACGCGGGGGTGCACGGCGACGATGTCGTGCCCCAGCCGCTGCAGCGTCGCCGCGACGCCGTAGGCCGGTCGCGCCGGGTTCGCCGAGAGCCCGACGACGGCCCACCGGCCTGGGGCTGTGACCAGGCGGCGGATGGTGCCGGGGTCGTTGAGGGTCGCCATCGGTCCAGCCTGGCACGCGTCGCGGATCCGTGTCGGCCCGGCGCCCTAGCATGGGGCCCGGGTCGTCGGGCGGAGGCGAGGGTGTCGGAGCAGGCAGGGGCGAGCACGCGCGTGCTCACGGTGCCCAACCTCATCTCCTTCGCCCGGCTGCTGCTGGTGCCGGTGTTCGCGGTGCTGCTGGCGCGCCACCAGGACGTGTGGGCGCTCGTCGTGCTCGCAGTCTCCGGAGCGAGCGACTGGCTGGACGGCGTCATCGCCCGCCGCTGGAACCAGGTGAGCCGGCTGGGCCAGCTGCTGGACCCGGCGGCCGACCGTCTGTTCATCCTCGTCACCCTCGTGACGCTCGCCTGGCGCGGCGTCGTGCCGTGGTGGCTGGTCGTCGTGCTCGTGCTGCGGGACGTGCTGCTCGGCATCGTCCAGCTCGTGGTCGCCCGCGCCGGCCACCGGCCGCTGCCGGTGCACCTGGCCGGCAAGGCCGGCACGTTCGCGCTTCTCTACGCGTTCCCGCTGCTGTTCCTCGGCCGGTTCGACACGCCGGTCGCCACCGCGGCCACCGTGCTCGGCTGGTCGTTCGCGCTGTGGGGCGCCGGGCTCTACTGGTTCTCCGGGGCGCTCTACGCGGGGCAGGCGCGCCGGGTGCTGGCGGCTCGGGCGGGGACGGCGTGATGGCGCAGCGGCACGCACCGGCTCCGCCGTCACCCCGCGCGGTCGACGAGTCGATGACGCTGCTGAACGAGCTGCAGCGCCGGCCCCTCGACCCGGGGTACGCGGAGGCCGCAGCGCGCCGGGCCGCGAGACCGCCGGTCCCGGCCGACCGCGCCGCGAGCGCGTGGCGGCACGCCTGGGCGACGTGGGCGGCGGTCGTGCTGGTCGCCTCCGCGCTCGGCGTCGGCGTCGCCGCGGCAGCGCTGGCACTGCGGCAACCGACGGCCGACGACCGCCAGGCACGCGAGCTCCTGGAGTCGCAGGTGAGCGCGCACAAGGATGAGGTGGAGCGGCTGACGGCGTCCAACACCGAGCTCGCGGCGGAGGTGTCGGCGTTGCAGCAGGGTGCGCTGAGCTCCGACGACCCCGCACTGCTCGCCACCACCCGCACCTGGTCGGTCGCCGCCGCGACCGCCCGGGTGACCGGGCCGGGCCTGCGGGTGGTGCTCTCGGACGCGTCGGCCGCGGCCGACCAGCCGGACGACCTCGACCTGCGGGTGCAGGACGTCGACCTCCAGGTGCTCGTCAACGGACTGTGGGCGGCCGGTGCCGAGGCGATCTCCGTGAACGGGCAGCGCGTCACCGCGACGACGGCCATCCGCAGCGCCGGCAGTGCCGTGCTGGTGGACCTCGTGCCGCTCGTCGGGCCCTACACCGTGGACGCCATAGGCGACGCGGGGGACATCCAGACCAGGCTCGCCCGCTCGACGGCCGGCCAGCACGTCGCGATGCTGCACGCGACCTACGGCATCGGCGTCGACATCTCCTCGCAGCCGGCACTGGACCTGCCCGGGTCCGGCGCCGTCACGCTGCACTCGGCGACGGTCCCGGCGGACGCGCTCGCCGCGGCCGGGCTGGCTGATGCACCGGCGCCCACGGTTGTGCCAGAGTCTGGCCCGGACGACGAAGGGAAGGTCCCGTGATCGCGATCCTCGGGTTGGCGATCGGCGTGGTCGTCGGGCTCCTGGTGCAGCCGACGGTGCCGGTCGAGCTGCAGCCCTACCTGCCGATCGCGGTGGTCGCGGCCCTCGACGCGCTGTTCGGCGGTCTGCGGGCGCTGCTCGACGGCATCTTCGACGACCGGGTGTTCCTCACGTCGTTCCTGTCGAACGTGCTGGTCGCGGCGTTCATCGTGTTCCTCGGTGACCAGCTCGGCGTCGGCACCCAGCTGTCCACCGCGGTCGTCGTCGTGCTCGGCATCCGCATCTTCTCCAACGCCGCGTCGATCCGGCGCCACCTGTTCAAGGCATAGCGGTGCCCGACGAGACCCCCGTCCCCGTCGCGCCGGACGCGACCGCGTCGCCCGCCCCGCAGCCCGCGCCGTCGAAGAAGCGGCTGACCGGATGGTCCGCGCTCGCCTCGGCGCTGCACCCGAGAGCCACCCGGGCTCAGCTGCTCGCCGGCGTGCTGTGCGCGGTGCTCGGCTTCGCGGTCGTCGTCCAGGTGCGCCAGGCCGGCGACTCGAGCCTGTCGGACCTGCGGACCGACGAGCTCGTCCGGCTGCTCGACGAGACGTCGACCAAGGCCGACCAGCTCTCGCGTGAGGCGCAGGACCTGCAGTCGCAGAAGGAGCAGCTCGAGTCCGGCGTCGGCTCGCGGCAGGCCGCCCTCGACGCCGCGCGCCGCAACGCCGCGATGCAGGGCATCCTGTCCGGCCGGCTGCCCGCGGAGGGACCGGGTGTGCGCGTCTCGCTGCAGGACCCGGACGGCACCGTCCGCCCGGTGACCATGCTCAACATGCTCGAGGAGCTGCGCAACGCGGGTGCCGAGGCGATGCAGCTCAACGACCGGCGCATCACCGCGAGCAGCGCGTTCACCGGCGCGCCGGGCGCCGTCCAGCTCGACGGCGTCACGCTGAGCCCGCCCTACGTGTGGCTGGTGATCGGCGACCCGGACACCATCGCCACCGCGCTGCAGATCCCCGGCGGCGCACTGGCCTACGTCCGCAACGACGGCGGCACCGGGGACGTCGCGAAGGTGCAGCACGTCGTCGTCGACGCGGTGCGCGAGGTTCCCGAGCCGCGGTTCGCGACGCTGGCACCGGTGGCGGTGCCCTGATCCCGGCGGAGGGGCGAAAGACCGGGGAGGTTGCTGCGCCCGGGGCGCCGTCCGCATAGGGTGTCTGGATCGAATCGATGACGGTGACGTGGGACGACGAGAGGGAGGGGCGCGGATGACCGAGGACGACACCGCGCCGCGGGCGGACCGGACGCCCGACCCGACGCGCGGGCCGGAGACGACGATCTCCTTCCCCGGGACGGGACTGCCCGACGTCGAACCCGTCCTGGGCCTGAGCACCGACGAGGTGGCGGCCGTCAACGCGCTGCCGCCGACGAGCGCGCTGCTCGTCATGCAGCGCGGGCCGAGCGCGGGGGCGCGGTTCCTGCTGGACGCCGAGCGGACGTCCGCCGGGCGCAGCACCGAGGCGGACATCTTCCTCGACGACGTCACCGTGTCCCGCAAGCACGCGGAGTTCGTCCGTGAGGGGCAGTCGTTCTGGGTGCGCGACGTCGGCTCGCTCAACGGCACCTACGTCAACCGGGAGCGCATCGACCAGGTGGTGCTGCACGCCGGCGACGAGGTGCAGATCGGCAAGTTCCGCATGACGTTCCACCCCAGCCCGCACCGCGAGAGCCCTTCGGCGTGAGCCGGGGTGCCCTGGGCGGCGCCGCCTCGCGGGGGTGGCAGCCGGACGATCCTTCGTCGAACGCGACCGCCGTCGCGCCCGTGCGCGTGACCGAGCCGTGGCCGCGTGGCATCTCCCGCAACGCGACGATGCGGATCTCGGACGTGCTGGCGGCGCTGCAGATCGAGTTCCCGGCCGTGACGACGTCCAAGCTGCGGTTCTGGGAGGAGCAGGGGCTGGTCACGCCGCTGCGCACCCCGGCCGGCTATCGGCAGTACTCGCCCGCGGACGTCGAGCGGCTGCGCTACGTGCTGCGCTGCCAGCGCGACAGGTACCTGCCGCTCAAGGTGATCGGCGAGCAGCTCGCCGCGCTCGACGCGGGGGAGGACGACGAGCAACCGCGGGCCCACCTGGCGACGAGCGACGGCGTCCCGGCCGGCGGTTCCCAGCGCTGGACCACCGAGACGCTGGCGGGGGAGGCGGGCGTGCCGGTGGAGCTGGTCGCGGACCTCGTCGCCAACGGCGTGCTCCACTCCAACGCCCGCGGCGTGTTCGACGTGTACGCCCGGGACGTCGTGCGGGCCGCCGCACGGCTGGCCGAGCACGGCCTGGACGCACGGCACCTGCGGACGTTCCGGACCGCGGCGGATCGGCAGATCGACCTCGTCGAGCAGGTGGTGGCGCCGGTGCGCGGGCAGCGCTCGTCGTCGGCCCGGGCCCGTGCCGGGACGCTCGCCGCCGAGCTCGGCGAGCTGTGCACGCAGATGCACACCGCCCTGGTGCGTGCCGCGATCGCCGACCTCGAGGCATGAGGCGCCGACCCTGCCGGCTGGTGGCGGATCGACCGCGGAGTCGTACGGTGGAGACGTGGCGGACGGCGACGGGCTGGTGCAGGTCGAGGTCGTCGGGGTGCGGACCCACGTGGGCGACGACGACACCGTGGTGCTGCTCCTCGACCCCGACTCCGGACTGCTCGTGCCGATCCTCATCGGCACCACGGAGGCCAGTGCCATCGCCACCGCGCAGGCCGGCATCGTGCCGCCACGCCCCATGACGCACGACCTGCTCAAGGAGGCGCTGATCGCGGCCGGTGCGACGGTGCGCCGGGTCGAGATCACGCAGCTCGTCGACGGGGTGTTCCACGCGGCCCTGGTGCTCGGCACCGGGCGGCGGGTGGACTCGCGGGCCTCGGACGCGATCGCGGTGGCGCTGCGCTTCGACTGCCCGGTGCTGTGCGCCGAGCAGGTGCTGGCGTCCGCGGGCGTCGAGGTGCACACCGTGACGGCCGAGGAGGACATCGAGGAGTTCCGCGAGTTCCTCGACCGGGTGTCCGCCGAGGACTTCGAGACCGGTCAGGACCCCGACGACCTGCCGGGCGAGGGCAGGGGTGAAGGCACAGGTGAGGGCACTGGTTCACCTTCAGGTGAAACCTGAGACTCGCCGGGCGCGACACGCCCGGTGGCGTCGTTGCACCGGCCCTGGCCGGGGCCTACCGTTGCCGACGAACCCCACCGAGGACCGCAGGAGGGCCCCGTGACCACGAAGGACACCGCCGACCAGGCGCCGGTCCTGCCGCAGGGCGCCCAGGGACTGCTGTTCGACGACGACCTGGTGGACCTCGACGACACCGCGGTCGGCTACCGCGGTACCACCGCCTGCCACGCCGCCGGCATCACGTACCGCCAGCTCGACTACTGGGCCCGCACCGGTCTGGTCGAGCCGTCGGTGCGGCCCGCGACCGGGTCCGGCACGCAGCGCCTCTACAGCTTCCGCGACATCCTGGTCCTCAAGGTGGTCAAGCGGCTGCTGGACACGGGCGTCTCGCTGCAGCAGATCCGGACCGCGGTGACGCACCTGCGTGAGCGCGGCGTCGAGGACCTCTCGAAGATCACCCTGATGTCCGACGGCGCCTCGGTGTACGAGTGCACCTCGCCGGACGAAGTGATCGACCTGGTGCAGGGCGGCCAGGGCGTGTTCGGCATCGCGGTCGGCCGGGTGTGGCGCGAGGTCGAGGGCACGCTGGCGCAGCTTCCCCAGGAGCGGGCGGACGACGACGAGGCCACGGCCGCCTTCACCGGGCTCGACGAGCTCGCGGCGCGCCGCCAGGCGCGCAACGCCGGCTGACGCCTCTTCTGCTCGTCGCCTCAGCGGGTCTTCGGCGCGCGGAGCGCGCGGTCGAGCAGCGCGTCGAACGCGGCCGACAGGTCGTCGGCCGCCGGACCCGGCCAGCTGTGGATGGGACGCGCGGCGCCCTGCGACTGCTGCAGCGCGGCGCGCTCCGGGATCGACGGGGTCAGCAGCAGCGGCCCGTACAGCGACTGGAGCTCCTCGAGCCGATACGCCTGCTCCACGGAGCGCGCGCGGACGCGGTTGACGACGATCCCGAGCGGCTGCAGCGCGGGGGCGGCGCCCCGGCGCAGCTCGTCGACGGTGCGCAAGGCCCGGCCGACGGCCATCACGGAGAACAGCCCCGGCTCGGTGACGACCACGGCGCGGTCGCAGGCGGCCAGTCCGGTGCGGGTCAGCCCGCCGAGCGACGGCGGGCAGTCGACGAGGACCAGGCCGTAGTCGCCCACCCACGCCAGCGCGGAGCGCAGCCGGTCGAGGTCGGAGTCGTCGATGCGGTCGTGCAGCACGGTGCGCTCCGAGCCGACGAGCACGTCCAGGCCCTCGTCGGCCCACCCGGAGGCGCCGGTCGCGGCCTTGACGGCGTCGGCGGAGGGCTCGTCGAGCACCAGGGAGACGTCGCCGGCCGGGCGGTCGGCGCCCAGCGCCATGGTGCTGTCGCCCTGGGGGTCGAGGTCGATGACGAGGGTGCGCACGCCTCGTTCGAGCGCGGCGGACGCGAGTCCCAAGGTCACCGAGGTCTTGCCGACGCCGCCCTTGAGGCTGCAGACACCGAGCACCAGCACCCGGACACCGTAACGGCGCAGGCGCCGCGGCGGAAACCCGCGTCGCCGGCGGTGGGGAATTCCCCGCCGGGGGAGGGGAGACGATCCGGACGACGTGTCCCGTTTCGCCACGTTTGCCACCTGACCTGCACGAACATCGGCGGCGCCAGGGGCGGAGACGATGCGTGACGTGCGGCATGCTGTACGGGTGAGGATCGTGCGGGTCGGCGAGGACGCGTGGCGCGCCGTGCGCGAGGTCCGGCTACGGGCGCTGCACGACGCGCCGGACAGCTTCGGCTCGACCGCCGGACGTGAGGACCGCTTCACCGAGGCGCACTGGCGGATGAGGATCCGTGCGACGCCGACCTGGCTGGCGGTCGACGACGGGGGAGTCCCGCGGGGGATGGTCTCGCTGATCCAGGAGCCCGGCTCGCCGACCGACGACCGGCACCTCGTCTCGCTGTGGGTCGCCCCGGAGGCGCGCCGCAGGGGTGTCGGCTGGGCGCTCGTCGAGGCTGCGCGCGACCAGGCGTTCCTGGACGGCGCGCGGACCCTGTCGCTGTGGGTGCTGGACGGCAACACGGCCGCCGGTGACCTCTACGTGCGCGCCGGCTTCCGGCGCACCGGCGTGCGGCAGCGGCTGCCGCGCGACGCGGCGCTCGTCGAGGAGCGGTACGAGCTGCAGCTCGTCGTCGAACGCTGACCCGGGCCGCACGTCGGCGCAGCGCGACCTGCTGTCAGCGGGAGGGCGGGACAGTGAGCCGTCGGTGAGGGGATGTCGCCGAGATCAGGTGAGTTGACATAATGCCCATTATCGGCGCGACGGCGACACGCGAGCCGGAGCGCAAAGCCGTGAAGAACCGGCTGCACCTCGACCTCCGGGCCGAAGGCCTGGCGATGCCCGCCGAGCTCCGGCGGCTGCTGGGCCTCGGTGCGCGACGCGTCGACGTGGGCCAGGGTCCGGACGCCTCGTGGGTCGTGCTCGCCGACCCAGAGGGCAACGAGTTCTTCCTGCTCGCGCGGACCGTGCAGCGGGCGCTCCGGCCGTCGTCCTGACACATGGTCGAACACGTGTTCACAGCACTCACACCCCGACGTAGGCCGCCAGGTGCTCGCCCGTCAGAGTGCCGCGCGCGGCGACGAGGTCAGCTGGCGTGCCCTCGAACACGATGCGGCCGCCGTCGTGGCCCGCGCCCGGCCCGAGGTCGACGATCCAGTCGGCGTGCGCCATCACGGCGAGGTTGTGCTCCACGACGATCGCCGACTTGCCCGAGTCGACAAGCCGGTCCAGCAGGCCGAGCAGCTGCTCGACGTCCGCCAGGTGCAGCCCGGTCGTCGGCTCGTCGAGCACGTAGGTGCCGCCCTTCTCGCCGAGGTGGGTGGCGAGCTTGAGCCGCTGGCGCTCGCCCCCGGACAACGTCGTCAGCGGCTGGCCGATGGTGAGGTAGCCGAGCCCGACGTCGGCCAGGCGCGTCAGCACGGCGTGCGCGGCCGGTGTACGGGCGTCGCCCTCGCCGAAGAAGGCCTCCGCCTCCGTGACGGGCATCGCGAGCACCTCGGCGATGTCCTTGCCGCCGAGCCGGTACTCGAGCACCGCTGCCTGGTACCGCTTGCCCTCGCACTCCTCGCACGTGGTGGTGACCGCCGCCATCACCGCCAGGTCGGTGTAGAGGACACCCGCGCCGTTGCAGGCCGGACAGGCACCCTCGGAGTTCGCACTGAACAGCGCCGGCTTGACCCCGTTCGCCTTGGCGAACGCGGTGCGGATCGGGTCGAGCAGCCCGGTGTACGTCGCCGGGTTGCTGCGGCGAGACCCCTTGATCGGCCCCTGGTCCACCGACACGACGCCGGCGCCGGGCGGGATCGAGCCGTGGACCAGCGAGCTCTTCCCCGACCCGGCCACCCCGGTGACGACGACGAGCACGCCGAGCGGGATGTCGACGTCGACCTCGCGGAGGTTGTGTGTCGTCGCGCCGCGGATCGCCAGCGCGCCCGTCGGTGTGCGGACCGACGACTTGAGCGTGGCCCGGTCGTCGAGGTGCCGGCCGGTGATCGTGCCGCTGGCGCGCAGCGCATCGACGGTGCCCTCGAAGCAGATCGTCCCGCCGGCGGCGCCCGCCCCCGGGCCGAGGTCGACGACGTGGTCGGCGATCGCGATCGTCTCCGGCTCGTGCTCGACGACCAGCACCGTGTTGCCCTTGTCGCGCAGCCGCAGCAGCAGGTCGTTCATGCGGCGCACGTCGTGCGGGTGCAGGCCCGCGGTGGGCTCGTCGAACACGTACGTGACGTCCGTGAGCGACGAGCCCAGGTGGCCGACCATCTTGACCCGCTGCGCCTCGCCGCCCGACAGCGTCCCCGAGGCGCGGTCGAGCGACAGGTAGCCGAGGCCGACGTCCACGAACGAGTCGAGGATCTCCCCCAGCGAGGAGAGCAGCGGTGCGACGGACGGCTCCTCGAGCCCCCGCACCCACTCGGCGAGGTCGCTCACCTGCATGGCGCAGGCGTCCGCGATGCTGGTCCCCCGGATCGTCGACGAGCGGGCCACCTCGTTCAGCCGGGTGCCGGCGCAGTCCGGACAGGTGGTGAAGGTCACCGCGCGCTCGACGAACGCGCGGATGTGCGGCTGCAGCGCGTCGACGTCCTTCGACAGGTACGACTGCCGGATGCGCGGCACCAGGCCCTCGTACGTCATGTTGATGCCGGCGATCTTCATCCGCGTCGGCTCGCGGAAGAGGAAGTCCTCGCGCTGCTGCGGCGTGTAGTCGCGGATGGGTACGTCGGGGTCGACGAAGCCGGACTCGGTGTACAGCCGGTAGTTCCAGCCGCCCGGCGTGTAGCCGGGGATGGTCAGCGCGCCTTCGGCCAGCGACTTCGAGTCGTCGAACAGCTGCGCCAGGTCGATGTCGCTCACCGACCCCCGACCCTCGCACCGCGGGCACATGCCGCCGAGCCGCGCGAACGAGCGCGTCACCGCCTTGGAGCCCGGCCGGTCGACGGTGAGCGCCCCGCTGCCCCGCACCGTCGCCATGTTGAAGGAGAAGGCGTTGGGCGGGCCGACATGCGGCTGCCCGAGCCGGCTGAACAGGATGCGCAGCAGGGCGTTCGCGTCCGTCGCGGTGCCGACGGTGGAGCGCACGTCTCCCCCGAGCCGCTGCTGGTCCACGATGATCGCCGTCGTCAGGCCGTCGAGCACGTCGACGTCAGGGCGGGCCAGCGTCGGCATGAACCCCTGGACGAAGGCGCTGTACGTCTCGTTGATCAGCCGCTGCGACTCGGCCGCGATGGTGTCGAACACCAGCGAGCTCTTGCCGGAGCCGGAGACGCCGGTGAACACCGTCAGCCGGCGCTTGGGGATCTCGATCGAGACGTCCTTCAGGTTGTTCTCGCGGGCACCGTGGACACGGATCAGGTCGTGGCTGTCGGCGGGGACCATGCCGGTCAGGCTACCCAGCGGGCGTGGGAGGATCGGCGCCGTGACCGACGACGACCTCACCGCCACCATCGCCCGCGTCGAGCAGGAGGAGCGCGAGCTCGTCCTGCCGGCCTTCTCCTACGACGAGGCGTGGCGCCTCGGCAACCTGTTGTACGCCAAGGCCGTCGCCCGCACCCTGCCGGTGGCGATCGACATCCGGCTCGGTGACCAGCAGGTGTTCCACGCCGCGCGTCCGGGCAGCGTGCCGGACAACGACTCCTGGATCGAGCGCAAGGGACGCGTGGTGCGCCGGTTCGGCGCCTCGTCCTACCTCGTCGGGCTGCGCGAGGAAAGTCGTGGGACGACTTTCGAGGAGCACACACAGCTCCCCCTGCAGGAGTACGCGGCCCACGGCGGGGCGTTCCCGATCCGGGTGGCCGGCGTCGGCGGGGTGGTCGCCATCGCGACGGTGTCGGGCCTCAAGGGGTTCGAGGACCACGCGCTCGTCGTCGAGGCGCTGCGGGAGATCGTCGCCGGCTGACGGCATCGTTCACCGGACATTCACCAGAGTCCGGAACACTCGGGGGCGCAATCCCGTTACAGACCCCGGAAGGTCTTAGGTCCTACTGGACGGACGGCACGGAGGGTCCCCCATGGCGAATCGATCCCTGCGCGGCATGCGCATCGGGTCCCACAGCATGGAGACCGAGGACGGCGTGGACTTCGCCCCTCGGCTCCAGGCGTACTACGACTGCCCCAACGGGCACACGATCATCCTGCCGTTCTCGGTCGAGGCCGACGTCCCGGTGGTGTGGGAGTGCCGGTGCGGCGCCGAGGCGATCCTCCGCGACGCCTCCAAGCCGGAGGCGAAGGCGGGCAAGCCGCCACGCACGCACTGGGACATGCTGCTCGAGCGGCGCACCATCGGCGAGCTCGAGGAGCTGCTCGACGAGCGCCTCGACCTGCTGCGCGCCGGTAAGCTGCGCCGCAGCGCCTGAGCCTGCGACGGTCTCAGGCTCGCCCGACGAGCTTCCGGAACGCGCCCGCCACCTGGCGGGCGCGTTCTGCTGTCCCCCACTTCGCCACGGAGACCAGCGCCTCGCCGATGATGCCGCCGCTCATCTTCGAGACGCCGTGCTCGCGCTCGACGAACGTGATCGGCACCTCGACGATGCGGGCGCCCGCCTTGTGGGCGCGCAGCGTCATGTCCACCTGGAAGCCGTAGCCCTGCGACGCGACGTCGCGCAGTGCCATCCGGCGCAGCAGGTCGGCGCGGTAGGCGCGGAAGCCTGCGGTGGCGTCCTTGATCGGCAGGCCGATCGCCAGCCGCACGTAGAGGTTGGCGCCGCGCGAGAGGATCTCCCGGCGCAGCGGCCAGTTGACCACGGTGCCGCCCTTGATCCAGCGCGACCCGATGACCAGGTCCGCGTCGTCGACGCGTGCCAGCAGCAGCG
>CAZFTZ010000402.1:0-3057 GCA_964521875.1 uncultured Cellulomonas sp.
CCCCGCCGCACGCCCCGGGGCAGGCCCGTCTCCGGGTCCACGGGCCGCCGGGCCCGCAGCCGGGCCCCGACGCCACGCACCGTCACCGACACCTAGAACCCCAACCTGCCGAGCTGCTTGGGGTCGCGCTGCCAGTCCTTCGCCACCCGCACGTGCAGGTCGAGGAACACTCGGGCGCCGAGCAGCGCCTCGATCTCGCGGCGCGCCCGGGTGCCGACGTCACGCAGCCGCGCGCCGCCCTTGCCGATGACGATCGCCTTCTGCGAGTCGCGCTCGACGAACAGGTCCACCCGCACGTCGAGCATCGGGATCTCCTCGCGGTCCGCGGTGCCGCGCGGCGCGATCTCGTCGACCACCACCGCCAGCGAGTGCGGCAGCTCGTCGCGCACGCCCTCCAGCGCGGCCTCGCGGACCAGCTCGGCGACCATGACGGCCTCGGGCTCGTCGGTCAGCTCGCCGTCCGGGTAGAGCGCGGGGCCCTCCGGCAGGTGCGAGACGAGCACGTCCGCCAGCACGTCCACCTGGTACCCGGAGCGCGCCGAGACCGGCACGACGTCCGCCCAGGGCCCGAGCGCGTCGATCGCCAGCAGGTGCTCCGCCAGCCGCCCCTTGCCGACGAGGTCCGCCTTGGTCGCGATCGCGACGACGGGCCGCGCCCGCCGGCCGGTGGCGACCTGCTCCAGCTCGGCCGCGATGAACTTGTCCCCCGGCCCGACGGCCTGGTCCGCAGGCAGGCAGAACCCGACGACGTCCACCTCGGTCAGCGTGTCCTTCACCAGGTCGTTGAGCCGCTCGCCGAGCAGCGTGCGCGGCCGGTGCAGCCCGGGCGTGTCGACCAGCACCAGCTGCGCGTCCTCGCGGTGGACGATGCCGCGGATGGTGTGCCGCGTCGTCTGCGGTCGCATCGAGGTGATGGCGACCTTCTGCCCGACGAGCGCGTTGGTCAGCGTCGACTTGCCGGCGTTGGGTCGCCCGACGAGGCACGCGAACCCGGAACGGAACGTCACGCCGCTCATGCTCGCACCCCCGGGTGACCCTCCTGCTCATCCCCGCCGTGGGCGTCCACCCGGTTGACCAGCACGGTGGCCAGCCGCCGTCGCCGGCCCTCGACGCGGTCCGCGACCAGGTGCAGCCCGTGGATCTCGCCCGACGAGCCGGGCAGCGGCACCTTGCCGAGTGCCTTGGCCAGCAGCCCGGCGGCGGTGTCGACGTCCTCGTCGTCCACCTCGAGGTCGAACAGCTCGCCGAGCTCGTCGCGCCCCAGCCGTGCCGGCACGCGGAACACGCCGTCGCCGAGGTCCTCGACCACCGGGGCGGTCGGGTCGTGCTCGTCGGTCACCTCGCCGACGATCTCCTCGATGGCGTCCTCGATCGTCACCAGGCCGGCGATGCCGCCGTACTCGTCGACGACGATCGCCATGTGGCTGGCACCGTCGCGCAGCTCGCGCAACAGGTCGTCGACCGGCTTGGACTCGGGGACGAATACCGCCGGGCGCGCGAGCGGGCCGACCGGCGCGTCCCAGTCCTCGTCGTCCACCTCCCGGCCGGGCCCCAGCCGGCGGACCACGTCCTTGAGGTACACGACGCCCCGCAGGTCGTCGATCGTGTCACCCACCACCGGCACCCGGCTGAACCCGGAGCGCAGCAGCAGCGACAGCACCTTGCGCAGCGGGGTCGCCTCGTTGGTCACCACCATGTCGGTGCGCGGCACCATCACCTCGCGGGTCAGCGTCTCGCCGAGCTCGAACACCGAGCGGAACCTCTCCCGCTCCTCGTCCTCGATCGCGTGCGACTCGCTCACCCGCTGCACCATCTCGCGCAGCTCGTCCTCGTCCTGCTCCGGGGTGGTCGCCGCCGCGGAGCCGCGCCCCACCCGCCCGGCCACGGTGCTCACCCCGGTCAGCAGCCGGGAGAGCACGACGAGCGTCCGCAGCGGGTGGCGGCGCCCGATGGACCGCGGGCTGACGCGCACCAGCAGGAACGCCAGCACCGCGCAGCCGGCCAGCGAGACCAGCAGCACCGCCCACCACGGCCAGTGCGCCGACGCGACGGCCAGGGTGAGGCTGACCGTCGCCAGCATCTCCGAGACCAGCCGGACGAACGAGGCCGACGACGACACCTGGCCGGCGTGCTCGACGAGCCGTGCCACCCGCTCGGCGGCCGGGTGCCGGTCGGCGACCAGCTCGGTCGCCTGCGCGCGTGTCACACGCGCCACCGCGACCTCGCCCGCGCTCAGCAGCGCCGCCAGCACGATCCCGACGACCGTCAGCACGACGAGCAGCGCCAGGGGTGCGCTCACCGGATCACCGCCCGGCGAGGAACGTCAACAGCAGCCGGCGCTGGAGCGCGAACATCTCCTTCTCCTCGTCGGGCTCCGCGTGGTCGTAGCCCAGCAGGTGGAGGATCCCGTGCACGGTCAGCAGCAGCAGCTCCTCGACGGTCGAGTGGCCGGCGACGCGGGCCTGCTGCGCCGCGACCTCCGGGCACAGCACGACGTCGCCGAGCAGCCCCGGCGGGGACGGCTCGTCGTCGCGGCCGGGACGCAGCTCGTCCATCGGGAAGCTGAGCACGTCGGTGGGGCCGGGCTCGTCCATCCAGCGGACGTGCAGGTCGGTCATCACGTCGACGTCGACCAGCAGCACCGACAGGTCGGTCTGCGGGTGGACGTGCATCTCGTCGAGCACGTACCGTGCCAGCCCGGCGACCTCGGCCTCGTCGACCTCGTAGCCGGACTCGTTGTTGACCTCGATCGTCACCGGATCGTCACTGGCCCTTTCCGCCTTCCGCGTCCCATCGCGCGTAGGCGTCGATGATGTCCCCCACCAGCCGGTGCCGTACCACGTCCGACGAGGTCAGCCGGCAGAACGCGACGTCGTCGACCCCGCCGAGGATGCGCTCGACGATGCGCAGGCCGCTCGTCGTGCCCCCGGGCAGGTCCACCTGCGTCACGTCGCCGGTGACGACGACCTTGGAGCCGAACCCGAGCCGGGTGAGGAACATCTTCATCTGCTCGGACGAGGTGTTCTGCGCCTCGTCGAGGATGACGAACGCGTCGTT
>CAZFTZ010000403.1:0-4817 GCA_964521875.1 uncultured Cellulomonas sp.
GCGTAGAAGATGCCGACGCCGAGCATGACGAACAGCCCGGCGATCAGCCAGAACCGGATGACGATCGTCACCTCGCCCCAGCCGGCCAGCTCGAAGTGATGGTGCAGCGGGGCCATCCGGAACACCCGCCGGTGCGTCAGCTTGAAGAACCCGATCTGGATGACGTCGCTGAGCACCTCGAGGACGAACAGCCCACCGATGATCGCGGCCAGGATCTCGGTGCGGGACAGGATCGAGATGCCGGCGAGCGCGCCGCCCAGCGCGAGCGAGCCGGTGTCGCCCATGAAGATCTTCGCCGGGCTGGCGTTCCACCACAGGAATCCGAACAGCGCGCCGGTGAGCGCGGCGGCGACCACGGCGAGCGCCAGCGGGTCGCGGGTCTCGTAGCAGCGCGGCCCGGCGGTCAGCAGCGACTGGCAGGTCTGGTTGTTCTGCCAGACACCCATCAGCACGTACGCCCCGAAGACGATGAGCGAGGCCCCGGTGGCCAGGCCGTCGAGCCCGTCGGTGAGGTTGACGGCGTTGGACCACGCGGTGATGAGGAAGTTCGCCCAGACGACGAACAGCACCAGCCCCACCGCGACGCCCGCGAACGCCAGGTCGAGATTGGTGTCACGGATGAACGAGATCCGCGTCGACGCCGGGGTGCGGTCGAACGTGTTGGGGAACTGCAGCGCCGCGACCGCGAACGCGATGCCGACGAGCCCCTGCCCCACCACCTTGGCCAGCGGGGACAGACCCAGGCTGCGCTGCCGGGAGATCTTGATGAAGTCGTCCAGGAACCCGACCAGGCCCAGGCCGGTCATGAGGAACAGCACCAGCCCCGCGGACGCGGTCGGCTTCGCCCCGGTGAGCAGCGACCCGCCGGCCCAGCCGATCAGCGTCGCCAGGATGATGACGACGCCGCCCATCGTCGGCGTGCCGCGCTTGGTGAAGTGCGCCGTCGGGCCGTCCTGCCGGATGAACTGGCCGTACTGCCGCTTCACCAGGAAGCGGATGAACAGCGGCGTGCCGAACAGCGCGATGACGAGCGACAGCCCGCCGGAGACCAGCAGCGCCTTCACGCGCCCACCTCCAGCAGCCGGTCGCCCAGGCGCCACAGCCCGGCGCCGTACGACGACTTCACGAGCACCACGTCACCCGGCCGCAGCTCGGCCTCCAGGAGCTTCGCGGCGGCCTCGACGTCCTCGACCAGCACCACCTCGTCGCCCCAGGAGCCCTCGTGGGCGGCGCCGTCCGCGATCGCACGGGCGCCCTCCCCGACGACGACGGTCAGCCCGACGTCGAGGCGCACCGCCAGCCGGCCGATCGCGTCGTGCTGGGTGCGCGCCTCCGGGCCGAGCTCGAGCATCTCCCCCAGCACGGCGACCGAGCGCCGGTCACGCCCGGCGAGCGCGGCCAAGGCCTTGAGCGCGGCACGCATCGAGTCCGGGTTGGCGTTGTAGGAGTCGTCGACCACGGTGACGCCGTCCGGCCGGTCGACGACGTGCATCCGGTGCGGGCTCAGCGCGTCGGCCCCGGACAGCGCCTCCGCGACCGCGTCGAGGTCGAGCCCGACGACGAGCGCGGCGGTCGCCGCGGCCAGCGCGTTGTGGACGTGGTGCTCGCCGACCAGCCGCAGCCGCACCGCCGCGGACCGGCCCGCGCGGGAGTCGACCAGCGTGAAGGCGGGCCGGCCGCCCTCGGCGAGCCGCACGTCCGTCGCCCGGACCTGGGCCGACGACGACAGACCGAACGTCACGACGTCACCCGGCGTGACCGCCGCCATCGCCGCCACCCGGGCGTCGTCGGCGTTGAGCACCGCGACACCGTCCGGTGTCAGGCCGGTCACCAGCTCGGACTTCGCTCGCGCAGTCGCCTCGAGGCCGCCGAACTCGCCGACGTGCGCGGTGCCGACGACGAGCACCACCGCGACGTCCGGCGGCGCGATGCCGGTGAGGTAGGCGATGTGGCCGAGGCCGCTGGCACCCATCTCCAGCACCAGGTAGCGGGTGTCCTCGTCGGCCCGCAGCACGGTGAGCGGCAGGCCGATCTCGTTGTTGAAGCTGCGCACCGGCGCGACCGTCGGGCCGGCGCTGCCGAGCACCTGGAACAGCAGGTCCTTCGTCGTCGTCTTGCCGACCGACCCGGTGACGGCGAGGACCTTCAGCCCGGAGCCGCCGGGCTCGCACGCCGCCTCGCGCAGCCGCGCCAGCACCTCGCGCGCCAGTGCGCCGAGGGCGACGACGACGTCCGGCACGACGACCGAGGGCAGCGGCGTGCCGTCGTCGGACGCGACCTCGTGCGCGGCGAGCACGGCGCACGCACCCGCGACGACCGCCGCACCGGCGAACCGGTGCCCGTCGGCGTGCTCACCGGCGATCGCCGCGAACAGCGCGCCGGGCACCACCTCGCGCGAATCCGCGACCACCGGGCCCGCGACGAGCGTGACGGCGTCCAGGGCGTGCAGCGTGCCGCCGGTGATCGCGGCGACCTCCCCCGCGGTGAGCGCGATCATCGAGCCGCCCCGGTGCGCTCGGCTCGCACCGCGAGGAACACGTCACGGTCGTTGTAGCGGTGGAACACCCCGGCGATCTCCTGGGTCGGTTCGTGGCCCTTGCCGGTGACGATCACCGTGTCCTGGTCCCCTGCGATCTCCAGCGCCCGGCGGATCGCGTCCGCTCGCGGCGCCACCTCGTGGACGTCCCGCCCGTCCGGGCGCTCGGCCAGCGCACCCTCGAGGATGGCCGCGCGGATGGAAGCCGGGTCCTCCGAGCGTGGGTTCTCGTCGGTGACGACGAGCACGTCGGCCAGCCGGGCGGCGATCTGGCCCATGATCGGCCGCTTGCCGCGGTCGCGGTCGCCGTCGGAGCCGAAGACGATGACGAGCCGGCCCGGCGTGATCGGCCGCACCGCCTCCAGTGCCAGCACGAGGGCGTCCGGCGTGTGCGCGTAGTCGACCAGGCACAGCGGGAGGCCGTCGCCGCGCTCGACGACGCGCTCCATCCGGCCGGGGATCTCGTGCGCGTGGGCGATCGCGTCGATCGCGACGTCGACGTCGACCCCCGCAGCGTGCGCGAGCGCGATCGCCAGCGCCGCGTTCGACACGTTGACCAGGCCGGGCAGCGGGCTGGCCGCCTCGTGACGGGTGCCGTCCGGGCCGCGCAGCACGAACGACGACCCGACGCCGTCCAGGCCGATCTGCGCCTCGGTGACCACCCAGTCCGCCTGCTGCTGGTCGTCGACGTGGGTGGACACCGTCTCGACCGGGATCGGCGCGGTCGCGGCGAGCCGGCGGCCCCACTCGTCGTCCACCACGACGACGCCGCGGCGGGCCTGGTGCGGATCGAACAGCCTCGCCTTGGCGGCGAAGTAGCCCTCCATGTCGCCGTGGAAGTCCAGGTGGTCGCGCTGCAGGTTGGTGAAGCCCGCGACGTCGAACCGCAGGCCGCCGAGCCGGCCGAGCGCCAGCCCGTGGCTCGACACCTCGGTGGTCAGCGCGGTGGCACCGCGCTCCAGCGCCAGCGCGCAGATCGCCTGCAGCACCGGCGCCTCGACAGTGGTGCGCGGGCTCTCGATCGCCTCGTCGCCGATCCGCAGCTCGACCGTGCCGAGGACGGCGGTGGTGGGGTGCTGAGCGCGCAGCGCGGCGTCGACGAAGTAGCTCGTCGTCGTCTTGCCGTTGGTGCCGGTGACGCCGACGGTGATCAGCCGTTCCGCGGGCTCGTCGTACACCCAGGCCGCCACCGGGCCGGACAGGGCACGGGGGTCGCTCGCCAGCAGCACGGGCACACCAGTCGCCGCGGCGTCCGCGCGCCCGGCCTCGTCGGTCAGCACAGCGACGGCACCCTGGGCGACCGCCTGCGCCGCGTAGCGCGCGCCGTGGACCTTGAGTCCGGGGACGGCGACGAACAGGTCGCCGGGCCGGGCGTCCGACGAGGCCACGGTCACGCCGCTGACCAGGAGGTCCGCCGGCACGGCGCTGCCGTCGAGCCCGAACGCGTCCGTGAGGTCGACCACCCGGTGGGGTGCCGGATGCCGCGGACGCATCCGGCCCTGGGGGGAGGACATGGCGACGAATCTACCCGGAGCGGGTGAGGCGCCGATCACCGGCCGGTCACCACGTGGTGGGGTAGGTGGACGTCCCGGCGCTGGTGTCGGAGGGCGCGACGCCCAGCTCCGACAGGGTGAACCCGGCGACGTCCGCGAACACCGGGGCGGCGACCGTGCCGCCGTAGACCGAGGTCTTCGGGTTGGAGACGAACACGCCGACGACGATCCGCGGCGAGTCGGCCGGCACCACGCCGACGAACGACGCCGTGATGCCGTTGGTGCTCAGCTCCTGTGCGGTGCCCGTCTTGCCAGCCACCCGGTAGCCGGGGATCGCCGCCTTGGTGCCGGTGCCGACGTCGACCACGCTCTGCAGCATCGTCATCAGCTGCGACGACGTGGCCGCCGAGATCACCTGCTCGCCGGCGTCGTGCGTCACCGGGGCGTACGTGCCGTCCGGCGAGGTCCAGCCGGCGACGAGGTGCGGGGAGACCTTGACGCCGCCGTTGGCGACGGTGGCGTAGACGCTGACGGCCTGGAGCGCGGTGACCGACAGGCCCTGCCCGAACATCACGTTGTACTTGGTGCGGCCGTCCCACTCGTCGGCGGGCCGCAGGATGCCCTTGGACTCGCCCGGCATCTCGATCCCGGTCTTGGCGCCGAAGCCGAACTTCGTCAGGTAGTCGTACCGCTGCTGCGGGGTGAGCTGCTGGCCGACGGTGACCGTGCCGACGTTCGACGACTCGGAGAGGATGCCGGTCAGCGTCAGGTTCTCGACCGGGTGGTCC
>CAZFTZ010000404.1:0-4168 GCA_964521875.1 uncultured Cellulomonas sp.
TCCTCAGCCTCGATGCGACGGTCGTGCTGCTGACGCCGGTCGTGTTCGCCACCGCGGCCCGAATCGGTGCGCGGGCACGCCCGCACGTCTATGCCACGACGCACCTGGCCAACGCCGGCTCGTTGCTGCTGCCGGTGTCGAACCTCACCAACCTGCTGGCGTTCCAGGCCAGCGGGGTCAGCTTCATGCGGTTCGCGGGCCTGATGGCGGCGCCGTGGCTGCTCGTCGTCGTCGTGGAACGGCTCGCCATCGCACGGTTCTTCCGGTCGGACCTGGCGTCGTCGAGCGGTGGCCTCTCGCCGCAGGTGGCTGTCGACGAGCCCGCGAGAGCGGCGGCAGGCGCCGACCCGGCACCCGGGTTCGCGGCGATCGTCGTGGTGGCCACTCTCGTCGGGTTCGTCGTGGCCTCCGCCGTGGGCGTCGATCCGGCGTGGGCGGCCGCGGGCGGGGTCGTCGTCCTCGGCTGGCACTCACTGGCGCGCCGGCGGGTGACACCGGCACGGTTGGTGCGATCCGTCAACGTGCCGTTCCTGCTCTTCGTGCTCGGCCTCGGCGTGGTGGTGCGGGCGGTTGTCGACAACGGGCTGGCAGAGGCCGTCGGCGACCTCCTGCCGCGCGGTTCGTCGTTCGCGGCGCTGCTGCTCGTCGCCGCGATCGCAGCCGTCCTGGCGAACGTCGTGAACAACCTTCCGGCCATCCTGCTGCTGCTGCCGCTGCTCGCCGGTGGCGGCCCAGGTCCGGTGCTCGCAGCACTCGTCGGCGTCAACGTCGGGCCCAACCTCACCTACGTCGGCTCGCTGGCGACCTTGCTGTGGCGGCGCATCGCGCGCGCCCACGACTCCGAGCCGGCACTGGCGGAGTACCACGCGCTCGGTCTGCTCACCGTGCCGCTGTCGATCGTCCTGGCCACGGCGGCGCTCTGGGCCGGGCTCCGATGACCAGGGCATGATGACGCCATGGCCGTTCTCGTCTGGGTCGATGAGGCGACCTGGCCTGCCTGCATCGATGCCGCGGAGCAGTGGGCGCCGGCGTCGGCCGAGACCGTCCTGATCGCGACGGCCGGCTCGCAGGACGCGACACGGGCCCACGCGGCGTTCGCCGGCCTGCTGGGCCGCGGCGGGAGCGCGCACGACCCTGGGCCGCGCATCGCGGCGATGGGGCAGGCCGCCACGGCGGCGATGCTCGAGGCGGCGGCGCGGCGCCTGGGCCGGCCGTGCACCGTGCGGACCCTGAGCGGCGGACACCCGGAGCGAGCGCTGGTCGAGGCGGCCGTGGGTGCCGACCTGCTGGTGATGGCCCGCGACGGCGACGCGGACCGCCTGGGACCGCGGAGCCTGGGACCCGTCTCCCGGTTCGTCGTCGACCACGCTCCTTGCCCGGTGCTCCTCGTCTGGCCGCGGAGTCCCGCGACCGCGGTCCTACCGCCGCCGCCCCCGCCGCCGGCGCACACGGCGCCTCGCTGAGTCCGCACCCAGACCGGAGCCGAGGCCAGGTCGCCGCACCGAGGACGGCCCGGAGAAATCGGTCGCGTGCCCGGTGGGCGCGGCCGAGCATGGGGGCATGAGCGAACGCCCCGAGCGCTGGACCAAGGCCACGGTGTACCCCGACATGTGGGTGGACCCCGCCGACGACCCTCGCAACACCGACGGCGTCAGCCCCGACGGCGAGCTGGCGACGCTGCAGGACTACCTCACGAGCTACCGCCTCACGCTGCGCATGAAGTGCGACGACCTGGACGCCGAGCAGCTCGCCCGCCGCTCGGTCCCGCCGTCGACCATGTCGCTGCTCGGTCTCGTCCGGCACCTGGCCGAGGTGGAGCGGGACTGGCGCACCTGGGTCACCGGCGAGGCGGTGCCGAAGATCTACGGTCCGGCCGACGCGGACTTCGACGGTGCGGCCGGTGACCCGGCGCAGGTGAGCGCGGCGTGGGCCGAGCTCGAGCGCCAGCAGCGGGCCACCGACGACGAGCTCGCCCGGCATCCCGACCTGGGCGAGCGAGTGGGTGCCCGGGGGATCGCGATCCGTGAGCTCTGGGTGCACCGGGTCGAGGAGTACGCCCGCCACTGCGGGCACGCCGACCTGCTGCGCGAGTGCATCGACGGCCGGGTGGGCCAGTAGCGCACGACGAGGCCGAGCCCGATCCGCGTCGCGCACGACGGCCCCGCGCCCCGCCATGTCATGGGACGAGCGTCCTTCCGCGTCACGGGCGGTTAGGTTAGCCTTCCCTAACCATGAGAGCGCTGAGGGGCCGCAGGCCGGTCGTGCTGGTGGCCGTGCTGGCGACGCTGGCCGCGGCGGTGCTGCTCAGCCTCATGATCGGCCGGCAGGCGCTGTCGCCGGAGGCGGTGTGGGGCGCGCTGTTCGACGCCACGACAGGCCCGGTCGCCGACGTGGTGCGGGGACTACGGCTGCAGCGGACGGTCGTCGCGCTCGTCGTCGGGCTGGCGCTGGGCGGCGCCGGAGCGCTGATGCAGGCACTCACCCGCAACCCGCTGGCGGACCCCGGTCTGCTCGGCGTCAACGCCGGCGCCTCGGCGGCCGTGGTCACCGGGTTCGCGCTGTTCGGCGTCACCGGCCGGTTCGCGCAGATGTGGCTGGCCCTGGCGGGGGCGGCGGTCGCCGCGGTGGCCGTCTACCTGCTCGGCACCGGAGGGCGCGCCACGGCGTCGCCGGTGCGGTTGGCGCTCGCAGGTGCGGCGCTCTCGGCGGTGCTGCTCGCGTTCGTCAACGGACTGGCGCTGCGCGACCAGGACACGTTCGACCAGATGCGGTTCTGGGTGGTCGGTTCGGTGGTCAACCGGGGGTTCGACACCCTGACGGCGGCATTGCCGTTCCTCGTCGTCGGTGCCGTGCTGGCTCTGGTGGTCACGCCGGGGCTCAACGCGCTGGCGCTCGGTGACGACGCGAGCCGGGCGCTCGGGCTGAGCGTCGGGACCACGCGGCTGCTCACCGCGATCGCGGTCACGCTGCTGTGCGGAGCGGCGACGGCGGTCGCCGGCCCCATCGGCTTCGTCGGGCTCGTCGTGCCCCATGTGGTGCGGATGCTCGTCGGGCAGGACCAGCGGGCGATCGTGCCGCTGTCGATGCTGACGGCCGCGGTGCTGCTGCTCGCCGCGGACACCGTGGGCCGCGTGGTCACCAGCGGGCGGGAGATCGAGGCCGGGATCATGACGGCCCTGGTGGGCGGGCCGGTGTTCGTCGCGCTCGTCCGACGACGCGCGCTGGTGAACCTGTGACCGCGCCGGTCCTGGCGCCGGGCCGGGCGCGGGTGCTCGCCGTCGGCCCGTGGTCGACGAGGCTCCACCGCCGGTACGTCGCGGTCTGCGTGGCGCTCGTCGTCGGCCTGGTCCTGGCCACCGCTGCAGCGCTGACGCTCGGCGCCAACACCGTCTCGCTGCCGCGGGCGCTGGCGGCGGTCTTCGGCGAGGGCGACCGCGGCGCCGAGCTCGTCGTGGCGCAGCTCCGGCTGCCGCGCATCCTGACGGGCGCCCTCGTCGGGCTGGCGCTCGGGCTGGCGGGCGCACTGTTCCAGTCGGTGACGCGCAACCCGCTCGGCAGCCCGGACGTCATCGGCTTCGACAGCGGCGCGGCGACCGGCGCGCTGGTCGCGATGCTGTTCACCGCCGGGGGAGCGCTCGCGACGTCCACCGGCGCGGTGCTCGGTGGCGCGGTGACCGCGGCGGTCGTCTTCCTGCTGGTGATGCGGCACGGGCTGGCGCCGCTCCGGCTGGTGCTCGTCGGCATCGGCGTCGGTTCGATGCTCGTCGCCCTCAACTGGATGCTCATCGTCAACGCCAACCTGTACGACGCGCAGAGCGCCGCGGTGTGGCTCGTCGGGAACCTCGCCGGGCGCGGCTGGAGCCGGCTGGGGCTGCTCGCGCCGGTCGTCGGCGGCGGCGCGGTGCTGGCGCTGCTGCTGTCGCGCGGGCTCGCGGTCGGCGAGCTGGCCGACGACCGGTCCGCGAGCCTGGGCCTGCGGCCGGACCTGCTGCGGCTGTCCGCGATCGGGGCCGGCGTGCTGCTCGCCTCCGCGTCGGTCGCCACCGCCGGGCCGATCCCGTTCGTCGCGCTCGCCGCCCCGCAGGTGGCGCGGCGCCTGACGCGGGCGAGCGGCCCCAACCTGGTGGCCGCCGGGCTGACCGGCGCGCTGCTGCTCGTCGTCACCGAC
>CAZFTZ010000405.1:0-10904 GCA_964521875.1 uncultured Cellulomonas sp.
GCGATCCTCCGCGACGCCTCCAAGCCGGAGGCGAAGGCGGGCAAGCCGCCACGCACGCACTGGGACATGCTGCTCGAGCGGCGCACCATCGGCGAGCTCGAGGAGCTGCTCGACGAGCGGCTCGACCTGCTGCGCGCCGGCAAGCTGCGCCGCAGCGCCTGAGGTCAGGCCCTCCCGAGGATTCGACGGAACGCGCCCGCCACCTGGCGGGCGCGTTCTGCTGCGCCCCAGCGAGCGACGGAGACGAGCGCCTCGCCGATGATCCCGCCGCTCATCTTCGACACGCCGTGCTCGCGCTCGACGAACGTGATCGGCACCTCCACGATGCGGGCGCCGGCGCGGCGTGCGCGCAGCGTCATGTCCACCTGGAAGCCGTAGCCCTGAGAGGCGACGTCGCCCAGCGGCATGGCCCGCAGCAGGTCGGCGCGGTACGCGCGGAAGCCGGCGGTCGCGTCCTTGACGTCCAGCCCGAGCACGATCCGCACGTAGACGTTCGCCCCGCGCGAGAGCACCTCGCGGCGCAGCGGCCAGTTGACGACCGTGCCGCCCTTGACCCAGCGCGAGCCGATGACGAGGTCGGCGTCCGCCGTCCGTGCCAGGAGCTTCGGCAGGTCCTGCGCGCGGTGGGAGCCGTCGGCGTCCATCTCGACGACGACGTCGTAGTCACGGTCCAGCGCCCAGGCGAACCCGGCGAGGTAGGCGGGGCCGAGGCCCTCCTTGGCGGTGCGGCGCATCACGTGGACCGCGGTGCGGCCCCGCACCGGCGCGTCGGCCTCCGACAGCTTCTCCGCCAGGTCGGCGGTGCCGTCGGGCGAGCCGTCGTCAACGACCAGCACGTCCGCGTCGGGAACGTGCTCCGCGAGGCGCTCCAGGGCTCCCGGCAGGCTCTCGCGTTCGTTGTAGGTGGGCACGACGACGAGTGCTCGTCGGGCGGCGCGGCTCATGCAGCTGTCTCGATCCGGTCGGAGCGGCGCACGCGGACCGCCCCGGCGGCGCCGGCGACGACCACGCACACCGCCAGTGCGTCGATGATCCACGCGGGCCATGCACCCAGCCGGTCGGCGAGGGTCAGCGACTCGCGCAGAGGCAGCGTAGCGACCATCTGCGCCGCGGTGAAAAGGTCGGTGCGCTGCAGCACGGCGCCGTTCGGCGCGACGACGGCGCTCACGCCCACCGTGGACACCTGGATCGTGGCGCGGCCGTGCTCGACGGCGCGCAGCCGGCTCATCGCGAGCTGCTGCGTGGACTCGGCGGTCCAGCCGAAGCTGGCGTTGTTGGTCTGCACGACGAGCACCTCTCCCCCGGTCGTCACGGCGGAGCGGACGAGGTCGTCGTACGCCACCTCGAAGCAGATGACGTCACCCAGGCCGACGGTGCGGCCCAGCCGCGCCGAGGCCAGCGGCACGTAGCCGGGCTCGGTGCCGGGCAGCATGTCCCTGCTCACCTTGTCGACGGCCGACGAGAAGTGGCGCACGAACCCGCGCAGCGGGATGTACTCGCCGAACGCCGCCGGCCGCTGCTTGGTGTAGGACGCGACTACGCCCCGGCCCGGCTGCCACAGCACCGAGGTGTTGTACCGGCCGCCGCTGTCCGGGTACTGCACGGTGCCGACGAGCATCGGCGCGCCGACCGCGGTCGCCGCGTCATCGATCGTCGCGGCTGCCTCCTGGTCCACCTGCGGGTCGATGTCGGTGCCGTTCTCCGGCCAGACGACGAGATCGAGCTCGCCCGGCGTCACCTGGGTCAGCAGCGCGCGGGTGCCCTCGGCGTGGTTGTTCAGCACCTCGCGTGGCACGTCACCGAACGCGTCGATGCCCTGGCCGGGCACGTTGCCCTGGACCACACCGACCTTCAGCTCCCCGTCCTGCGCCTGGGTCGGCAGCGGCACGACGAGTCCTACGGCGAGCAGCGCGACCGCGCCGCCCAGCCAGCCGAACGTGCCCAGCAGGCTGACGCGCCGCACCCCGAGCACGGAGCGTGCCAGCATCGCCCCGGCCGCGGCGACGGCCGCCGACACCAGCGGCGTGCCGGCCAACGACATCAGCGCCGCCAGCGGCGCGTCCGCCTGCGAGAACGCCAGCCGGCCCCACGGGAACCCGCCGAACGGGAAGTACTGGCGCAGCTCCTCGACGGCGGTCCACAGCACGGCGAAGACGACCACCTGGAGTCCGCCGTTGCGCCACACCGCCTCGCCTCGTCGGGCCCAGGTCCAGGCGGCGGCGAACAGGGCCACGAGTCCCGCCTCGACGACGGTCAGCGCGGCCCAGGGCACGATGCCGGTGGCCTCGTCGGCCCACCAGATCAGCGGGGCGAAGAACGCCAGGCCCCAGAGCAGGCCGACGAGCGCGTTCCACCAGGCGCGGTCGCGCCGCAGCGCGAGGAACAGCAGCGCCATGCCGACGTAGGCCAGCGGCCACCAGCCGGTGTCCGGGAAGGCGAGCCACGTCGCCACTCCTCCGCCGACCGCGAACAGCAGGGTGACCAGGCGGTTCGGACCGGCGGGCAGCACCGCGCCAGAGTACGGCAGCGGGATGTGCGCTCAGGCCCGACCGACCGGCCCGTATGCCCTTCGTACCGGCCGCCACTGCGGCTGTTCTCTGTTGGACACACGGGCCCGGTCGGGCTCGCCCCCTCGGATGCTGCGGTCCGCTCCCCTGTCTCGGTCGCGGACGGTGGACCGGGTCGACGCGCCGTGTCCGAACGTACCGGTGAAGGGACGGCGCAACAACCCGGGAGGTGTCCGGCGTTCTTCGCGTCTGCGCAGGTCACAGGCTGGTTCGGGCCGTATCGGCAGGAAAGTCACCGGCGTGTCGCGCGGCGTGTCGCCTCGGTGATCGCCCGTTCAGCGCAATGTGTCGAAGATCGTCACGCCGTCCCGGACCGTCCGCAGGCACGTCGGAGGCTCGGCGTCGGGCGACAGGTCCGGGAGCAGCGGTGTGCCGGCCTGCGCCTCGGGGCTCCAGGTCGACAGCCGCCCCTGACCGGGCTCGACCGTGAGCACCGGCGCCCGCCACACCGCGAGGTGCGCGGGCGCCCCGACGCGCAGCTCGCCGGCACCGGTGCCGTCCAGGCCCGCCAGCCGCCAGCCGCCACGGGTCGCGGCGCGGAACGCCGCTCGCCCGGAGATGCGCTGCTCAGGGGCGGTGTGACGGACCGCGGCGCGCACCCCGGCCCACGGATCGAGCGGTGTCACCGGTGAGTCGCTGCCGAACGCCAGTGGCACGCCCGCGGCGGTCAGGTCCGCCAACGGGTTGAGCAGCACGGCGCGGCCGGAGCCCAGCCGGGCGGCGTAGAGCCGGTCGGCGCCGCCCCAGGTCGCGTCGAACGCGGGCTGGGCGCTCACCCGCGCCCCGAGCAGGACGAGCTGCGCGAGCGTGATCGCGTCGATCATCTCGGCGTGCTCGAGCCGGTGCCCCGCGGCGGCCACCGGTCCGGTGCCCTCGACCGCGGCGGCGGCCTGCAGGCCGAGCAACAGCTCGTCCATCGCCCGGTCGCCGATGACGTGGAACCCGGCGTGCACGCCGGCGCGCGTCACGGCGGCGACGTGGTTGGCGACCTGCTCGGCGGTCAGGTAGAGCTGCCCGGAGTCGTCGGGCGCGTCCGCGTAGGGCGCCCGCAATGCCGCGGTGCGGGAGCCGATGGAGCCGTCCACGTCGAGGTCGCCACCGATACCGGTGAGGCCTGGGACGGCCGCCAGCAGAGCATGTGCGTCGTCGGCGGTGACGCACTGCTCGGCGCGGTAGCCGACGACGAGCGGCAGCCCGGAGGCGGCGTCGGCGGTGGTGGTCAGCAGCTCGACGAGCCCGGCGCGGGTGTCGACGAACGGGGCGGACATCTCGTGGACCGCGACGATGCCGCGGGCGGCCGCGTGCTCGAGCGCCCGCCGGTACAGCGCGGTGCGCCGCGACGGCTCCAGCCGCCGCGCCTCGTCGCGCGCGACGTGGTGCGCCGAGCCGGTCACCCAGCCGTCGTCGTGCCAGCCGGGCAGCCCGCGCAGCCCGGCGCGGTCGGCGAACGCGCTGGTCACCAGCGCGGAGTGGACGTCGACTCGCGCGAGGTAGGCGCTCGCTCCCCCGGCGGCGGCGTCCAGCTCGTCGAGGGTGGGGCGGCGGTTCTCCGGCCACTCGTGCTCGTCCCAGCCGAAGCCCAGCAGGGGTTCGCCCGACGACGAGACCGGGCGGGCGGCCACGGCGCGCGCGATCGCGGCGAGGGCGTCCGCCAGGGTGTGCACTCCCCCGGCGGACGACAGGTCGAGGCCGGTGAGCGCGAGCGCCGTCTCCAGGACGTGGACGTGGGCGTCGACGAAGCCGGGGGTCACCAGCGCGCCGTCGAGGTCGACCACCTCGTCGGCGCGGGCGGCGAACCCGGCGGCGGAGTCCTCCGCGCCGAGCCATGCGACGACGCCGTCCTCGACGAGGATCGCCTCCGCGAAGGGGTCGGCCGGCGAGTGGACCACACCGTTGCGGTAGAGCGTCGAGGGCACGGACGCACACTAGGGCACGCCGGCGACTGCGGCGCGACGAGTCCGCAGGTCAGCCGCTCGTCGGAGAGATCGTCAGTTGCGGTGCCTGCCAATCCTGCGTCAGTGCTTCGGTCCTAGCGTCGAGAGCGCAGCCATGGCGAGGTCGCGATCTCGCTGGTGGGTGAGCAAGGCGTCGTCGGTACGCAGACCGATCCAGCGCAGGTCGTCGATCTCGTCTCCTGGAGTGAAGCCTTCGGCTTCACGTGATCGTCATGACCCAGTAGTGGGTGGGTCGGGCGGTCCCGTCGGCGAGTCCGTCCGTGTACAGGCCCAGGTAGTGCTCGATGCGGCACCGTAGCCTGGTCTCCTCCCTCACCTCTCGGAGAGCCGCTTGCTCGGGGGTCTCCCCCGCATCGACCTTCCCCTTCGGGAACGACCAGTCGTCATATTTCGGTCGGTGGACGACGACTGCCAGCGCAGCATCGGAGCTGCGATCGATGACGACCCCCCGGCGCGCAGCTCGCTGTGCTCAGGCAAGGATTCCTCGCTTCCCACGGTGTTTCACCAGGTCAAATCGGGTGATGGTGTCCGCAGCCGTACGCAGCCGGCGTGAGGCGTGGCGGCCGGTGAGGATGACGCTCGTCCAGGGTTGGCGGCGCGCGAGAGTCGCGACGACGTGCTTCTCGTCCACCCAGCCGTCATCGATGGCGTGAGTGATCTCGTCGAGCACGACGAGCCCCCAGTCACCGGACTCGATCGCGTCACGGCCGTGTTCCCATGCCTAGGCCCCGAACCGGGCTGGGTCGCCCTGCCCCCAGGAGTCCCCACGCACCCAGACCTGCTGGGCAGGGCCGGTGATCTTCGCAGTGGTCCTCAACGCCCGGCCCAGGTGCCACTCCGCACCCTTCCGACTGCGAGTGAACACCTCGCAGGCTGAGCCCCGCGGGGTCAACCGTCAGCCGCCGAGAATCTCGGCCACGGTGAACGTGGCGGACTTCTCGCGCTCCAGATTCAGTTGGTTCCATGCCACTTCGTTGCCGCCGCAGATTGCGCCCCCATAGGCAGCTGGAACCGCGATCGCGAGGAGGTCGAGTGTCGCTGTGTCAATGACATAGAAGGGCTCGGTCGCGCCTGAACCGGTCTGGTCGGCGCTCGACCAGGCGAGTCGGCCGGGGCAGCCGGCGAGGGTCGTTGTGCTTCCGTCTTGGTTAATGGGAATGCGCACAACATCACGGGTGACGGGCTCAAGGAGATAGATGACACCTCCTCGGCCTGTGTGATTGGCTAGCACGAACGCAAGTCGCTCGCCCGTGGCAGTGGCACCAACTAAGTAGCTTCCCGGCTGGCTATCCAGCCTAAGAACAGCGGTCGCCCTGCCGGGAGCGTCGACGCGCTCGACAACGGCATGGCCGGGAGAGACGGTCGCGTCGTCGTAGGCGGTCTTGATGACGTACAGCACTCCGTTGACCACTGCCGGCTGCCCGGCGCCTTCTGCTTCCGTGCGAAGCGGGCCGCCCCCGTTCAAGGATCGCGACATGACGTCGACCCGGTATCGTGATCCATTTTCCGCCATCCGACCGGCCGAGTCGGGAACGGGAGTCGCGAAGTAGACGCGATCGTCGCTGATGGCCGTGGTGGTGAAGCCGTCGAGGACCGGGAGCGAGCCTTCGTGAGGAATGTCTTCGGCTCGGGCGACGAGCCGGGTCGTTCCACTCGGGTCACGGCTGAAGATGCGCCAGTCTTGATAGAAGAGGGAAGACGTCTCGGACTCCACCCACGTCAGTTCTTGCCCCTCAACTGCCGCACCATAGGCAAACCGAGGACCGTCGTTCTTGATCGTTGGCACGCCTTCAAAGGCACTGAATCCGCGGTGATCGAAGCTGCCGACGACTGACGTGTTGGTATCGACCTGCAGAGCTATCAACGTTCCGTCGTTCAGCAGACCGAGACCGCCGACCCGCGGCGCGCCGGCGACGGAGGGGGCGCTGCTGAAGAGCGGGCGATATCCACTGCCCTCGTCCAGGTAGCGCGCCGTGGAGATGTCGATCGTCGTGCCATCGACCGCTTTCCCGTCCGCCCATCGCAGCCCCAGGCCCGGTGTGGCCGCGATGGTCGGCGGCGACACCGGGCCTGGGGCAACGGCTGTTGGTGACACCCCTGTCCGCTCAGGCGTCGGCGCTGGTGCGACAGGGCCGCACGCTGCGATGAGAAGCAGCAGCACGACGGAACCAAGCCACAACTCTCGCGAACCCGACTGTGATGTCACTGATGCTTCTCCTACCACACGGTGCCGTTGCTCTGCAGGTACGTGTTGGTGAACGATGTGGTGTCAGCCTGGAACGCGGGACTCACATTGGGCCAGACGCTCGTGGACGGATCCATCCACATCGACGTTGTGCCGCTGCCGGAGTATCCGTAGCCGACAATCCAGTGACCGATTGGGTCCTTGTTGTTCGGGTGGTTGTTGTAGTGCGGTCCGTTGTAGATCTCCACCGTGTCAGCCGCCAGAGTCATGCTGTACATACCAATGTCCAAGAAGAGCTCGGACTTGACCGAAACGCCAGACGGATGGCCGACCTGTACGTAGAAACTGGATCCTCGCCACCGATTGATTCCGCTAGCCATGGCACCACTGGCGAATGTGGTTGCCAAACGTTGCTCAGTTTGCAGGTAGTTCGAGCCCGCCAACGCAGTCTGGGACAGGCTCTGCCCGTCGTAAGCTGAGGTGAGCCGGTAGTCGTGGCGAAGCATCATGTAGGCCGAGGCCGGCCCGCACCAGTAACTCTTCTGCTGTCCGACCTGAACGACCCCAAGCACTTGGTAGTCCGGCGCTGCCGCAGTCGAGGTCGAGGCCATGCCTGGCGTGGTCGTGACCGCGCCCGTGTCGAGCCGCTGCAGTTCGGCCTGTGCCACCTTCCGTTCCGCCGCTGTTGAGCCCGTCGAACGAAGGTAGAGTTTGAGTGCTTCGACACTCTTGGCCCGTGCTTCATCCGTCAGCGGGAATGGCTTGTCTCCGGGCTGCGGGACATCGATGTCGAACCTGATGTGGTCCAGTGGGACATCGCTGTCCAGCCTGACGTCGTCGGGCGAAACGTTGGGACCGTCAGAGGCCACCGCAATTCCCGGTGAAGCCAGTGTTGCTCCCACCGCGACCACGACCACGGTGGCATTTCGGAGCAGGCGAAGACGCGATTGACGACGAACTGACATTTCCCCCCAGTCCATTTCGTGTGCCGCCGGGGGCCTCGATGTCCCCGGTGCGGCACTCGGGAAAAACATAGCCGCCTTGCAGGGTGGCCGTGTCGCAAACGTTGTCGAAGTCACCCGGATGGCGCGGTTGTGCCGGACTCACCTCGCTCCTTCGTCGGGCTGTGGCGTGAGGACCGGGCGCGGCTTGGTGGTCGCGTTCGAGGCCGATCCTGGCCCGTGGGCGTGACAGGGCCTCCTGCCGGTGCGGGGCGCCGGTTCCAGGCCGGGTGTCGTGCTGGGGCGGTCGTGATGTCGGATTCTGGCGTCGGCCTGGCGTTCTCCTTCTCCGAGTGCGGGGTCGCCAGGGTCGCGTCGATGTCGATCACCAGCGGGTGCGCGCTGGCGCGGGCGGTGATGATGGTGACCAGGACCTTCTCCCCGTCTGCGGCCGGGGCGGCGACGACCCGCGAGGCCGTCGGGTCGGGGGCGCCCGGGCCGAACCCTTCCGGCTCAGCGCGTACCGCGGCAATGTCCGGGCATGCGTCCCTGCCCAGTGCGAGAGTCATGGCGAGGTCCACAGCAGCACTTTGGCTGCGTCGTGGATCGCGTGCGGCGAGCGCCACGGGCGCAACGCCTCGCGCAGTGCACGAGTGGACCGACTGCGAGGACCGTCGAGGTCAGCCGGACGCCACGGGCTGCCCCACCCTCGACGCGCCCTCGGCATCGACGACCAGAGGCCGGGTAGAACCCGGTACTCTTCTTCACCCCGGAAGGTGCTCCTCAACTGCGGCGATCTGTCCCTTAGCGAGACACATCATCGCAGTTCAGGGGCACTCTTCATGTCGACGGTACGAAGAGTCTGTAAAGGGCCGGTCTAGACCGACGAGTAGGCGACGATGCCGCGGCGCGTCGCCTCCACCGCGCGCGCGGCCGCGGCACGCAGCGCCGGACGTGGTGCGGCCTTCGCCACCTGGTCCAGCGCGTCGATCACCTGCTTGCACCACCGCACGAAGTCGCCCACGGCGAGTTCGCCGCCGCGCAGCACCGCGTCGAGGCCACGCCCGGACGCCCACCGGTGGATCGGCTCGACCAGTCCGGTGTCGAGCGGCTGCACCGTCGCCAGCTCGTGGGCCTTCTCCAGCTCGTCGAGCTCGGCCCAGGTGCGCGAGGTGGCGTCGAGCGCACGCCCGAGCCGGCTGCCCGGTCCGCCAGGCACGCGCGACTCGGTCTCGTCGCCCCGGGAGCGGTAGACGAGCGCGGAGACCGCTGCCGCGAGCTGGGCGGGGTCGAGCTCGTCCCACACGCCGCGGCGCAGGCACTCGGCCAGCAGCAGGTCGTTCTCGGCGTAGAGGCGGCGCAGCCAGTGACCGTCGGTGGTCACGGTGAGGTCCTCGCCGGTGCGGCGCGCGTAGCCCAGGCGCACCAGCACGTCGCAGATGCGGTCGAACGCCACGGCGATCGATCCCGTGCGGCCGGCGATGCGCTGCACCAGCGCGCCGTGCTCCGCCTTGAGCCGCCACCAGCGCTCGGCCCACAGGGCGTGCTCCTCCCGGTCCGGGCAGGCGTGGCACGGGTGGGCGCGCATGCGGCGCCGCAGCGCGGCGATCTCGTCGTCGTGCCCGCCGGAGGTCGCCGAGCGGCGCCGACGGTCACCACGCTCGTCGGGCGCCAGGCCGCCCACCGTGGCACGGAGCCTGGCCGCCAGGTCGCGACGCGCGGCGGGCACGCGGGCGTTGAACCCCTTGGGGAGCCGCAGGTGGGCCACGGTCGTGATGCCGGGTCCGACGTCCGCGACCGTGATGCGGCGCACCGTGTGGTCGGCGCCGAGCACCGTCGGGTGCGGCCCCTCGAACCCGGCGGGCTGGCCGGGATCGAGGACGACGGCGTACCCGCTGCGCCGCCCGGTCGGCACTCGCACCACGTCACCGGGGGTGAGGTTCTCCAGCGAGCGAGCAGCCTCCGCCCGGCGGTCGGTGGCCCGGCCGCGAGCGTCGGCCTTCTCCAGCTCTCCGATCTCGCGGCGCAGCCCGAAGTACTCGGCGAAGTCGCCGCGGTCGCACGTCATCGCCTCGGCGTAGCCGGCCAGCGCCTCGGCCTGGGACTGTGCCTGGCGGGCGAGCCCGACGACGCCGCGGTCCGCCTGGAACTGGGCGAACGACGTCTCGAGAACCTCGCGCGCGGAGTCGCGACCGAGCTGCTCGACGAGGTTGACGGCCATGTTGTAGGTCGGGCGGAAGCTCGACCGCAGCGGGTACAGCCGCCGCGACGCGAGGCCCACCAGGTGGTGCGGGTCGAGGGCGGGGTGGTCGACGACGACGGCGTGCCCCTCGGTGTCGATCCCCCGCCGGCCCGCGCGGCCCGTCAGCTGCGTGTACTCGCCCGGTGTGATGTCGACGTGCTGGCTGCCGTCCCACTTGACGAGCCGCTCGAGCACCACCGAGCGGGCGGGCATGTTGATGCCCAGCGCGAGCGTCTCGGTGGCGAACACCACCTTGACCAGGCCGCGGCTGAACAGCTCCTCGACGGTCTCCTTGAACAGGGGCAGCAGGCCGGCGTGGTGGGCGGCCAGGCCGCGCTGGAGGGCGTCGACGAACCCCCAGTAGCCGAGCACGTCGAGGTCCTCTGGCGGCACCGGTGCGATCCGCTCCTCGGCGACGCGGCGGATCTCGGCGGACTCCTGCGGCGTGGTGAGCCGCACGCCCGCGGAGAGGCACTGCTGCACGGCGGCGTCGCAGCCGGCGCGGGAGAAGATGAAGACGATCGCCGGCAGCAACCCCTCGTCGGCCAGCAGGTCGACGACGGCGAACCGCGGCGTCGGCTTGCCCGGCCGGTGCCCGGCGCCGTAGGGCCGCCGCCCACCGGGCCCGCGGAACCCGCGGTCCCCGGGACCGTGCCCCACTGGCTCGGTCCGGTGACGGTGGCGCGCCAGCAGCGGGTTGATCGGCGGGTCGATGCCGGGGTTCGTCGGGTCGACGGTGCCGGCGTACAGGTCGAGCAGCTCGCCGTCGGTGAGCACGTGCTGGCCCAGCGGCACCGGCCGGAGCTCGTCGACCACCACCGCGGTGTCGCCGCGGACGGTGCTCAGCCACTCGCCGAACTCCTCGGCGTTGCTCACGGTCGCGGACAGCGACACCAGCTGCACCGACGCCGGGAGGTGGATGATCACCTCCTCCCACACCGGACCGCGGAACCGGTCGGCGAGGTAGTGCACCTCGTCCATGACGACGAAGCCGAGGCCGGCCAGCGTCGCCGA